>CAYWED010000039.1:0-11526 GCA_964457135.1 uncultured Muribaculaceae bacterium | reverse complement strand
AACGGCCTTCTAAGCCGTCGGTCGGACGTTCGAATCGTCTCGGAGTCGCCACTTATAGAAAGTAAACTCTTTTTTGAAAAGAGTTTTTTGTTTTAGTTAAAAACTAGTATTTCTTTGTCATCTACATAGAATGCAACACTTTTAACATCATAGTTTTCTAATACACTCATTCCTATTGTGTACACTACTTCTTCTAATATATTTTGGTCATATATAGAATCAAATATTTTATCATTAAATGTAAGAGTCATTACATCACTTAATTTTTCATATTTTTTAAGTTCAGCATTACTGCTTAGATAACTACTTAAGTTGCTTTGATATAAAAGACTACTTTTTAGTTCACTTACTATTACATTTATTTTTTCTTCATTATTATTGTTTATTTTTGTTACTGGAACATAGTATGTAAGCCCACTTTCTTCTGCTGTATAATATATAGTAGTTTTAGTTAATCCATACAAACTATTTATATCATAATCTTTATTTATTCCATAACTTCTATCTAATACGTCAGGGAGAAGTTTATTTGAGTTAGGAAGTCTAGTGAGAGTATTTCCATCAACTTTAATAACAACTTTTTTTATTTCTTTTTCACTTGTTAGAGTAAAAATAATTGCTTCTATTAGTTTTTCTTCATTTGTAGTACTGATACTTAATAGCTCTTTAGAAAAGTCTACAGTGCACGTGTCATCAGTTACTTTTAAAGATTTTATAGTAGTGCCTTCTGGAATTATAGTTTTAAATCCTTTTGGAATTTTTCCAATATTTTCTTGGTTTTCTGTAATGAGTTCAAGTTTTTCTTTTAGAATACTTTCAAGTTCTGTTTCTGAAACACTAAGGTTAACTTCACTTACATAATTATAGGAGTCTATTAAATATACTGCACTTAGGCTACTTTCTTCAACATAAGAAATATTTTTATTTAATTCTAGATTATCTCCACTTGGAAATAAGTATAAAAGGCCTATTACAAATAATGCGCTTGTAGTAACAATTATTTTTCTAATTCCTAATTTTTTTAACATAAGCACCTCGCCTCTCTAAAGTATATTATTAAAAAACAAAAAAATGACTAAATATTCAGTCATTTTCTATAGTTATTTCTCCCATTTTTAGAAGTTCTACTACGGCTGCTGTACGGGAAGATACTTCTAGTTTTTGCATAGCATTTGATATGTGATTTCTTACTGTTTTTTCACTTATTTTTAAACTCTCAGCTATTTCTTTAGTAGATTTGTTTTTTATAAGGCCAACGAAAACTTCTTTTTCTCTATTTGTTAATATAGAATTATTCATATACACCACCTTTTTCTTAGTATTTTCCATAACTATGATATTTTATGAAAATACTTAAATCTAGTGATGCATTAGTGCCTATTTTATTCAAACTGTACTGTTATGTACATTTTTTCTTTATATTCTTCTTGAAGGGAACGCATTATGTTGTTTGCTAAAGAGGCATCATGTTCTTTGGAGTTTATTACTACTTTTATGTTGTCTTTATTTATTTCTATGTAGCTTTTTATTCCAAATTTCTCTTCTATTTTATTTTCTAATTCTTCTTCTTTTCCCATGTTTAGGTTTAATAGTTTTAATTCTTCAAAAGCATTATTTTTTTCATCACTTGATGCAGTTGTGCTTGTTAAGACTTTTTGTAGTTCTTCAATATTTGCAGATACTTTTTCATCACGATTTGCACGCATGGCAATTAGAATGTCTCCTTCACTTACTTTTACATCTACTTGTTCATTCATGTCGTTTCCTTCTATTTTACTACTTAATAAATCATTAGGCATGGTTACATAATATACTCCTAATACTAATACTAGACTAAGAAGTGTTAAAAACCACATACTTTGTTTATTTATCATAATAACTTTTCCTCCACAGTAATATATATGAATAACGAATTTTTTTATAACAAAAAAGATATAAATGTTTTTCAAGAATTTTCTCATTTATATCTCCATTTTTTTACGTAATTTAAAGTAAGTAAGCCCTAGAACTTCCCCTAGAGATTCTCTCAGAACCGGACTTGATAGTCTCCCATCATCCGGCTCCCAGCTACCATGCCGTTAATAATCCCATTTTCCAATGTGCAAATAATTCATTATCTCTTTTCATTACTTTTTGTAACCATTTCCCTGCTTGTTTTCGACTTCTTATATTTTTAAATTTTCCTCTAACCCATTTTTGTAAGCACATATTGATATATGTATAAACTTCTTGTTAATAATAATGTGAATAATAATTTATCCCCCCTTGTATTTTGCTATTATACATTTTTGATATATCTTCTAGGCTTATATAAACTTTACGTTGTAGTTTCCAACTTCTTATATTACTTTCTTTGCTTTATCACTTATTGCTGGTACAAAACTTTGAAATTTTTGTCCTTTATTATTTCTTGCCTTTCTTATTCTAAACGTAAATCCCAGAAAATCAAAAGATATGTTTTTGTAGTTTCCCTTCCTATTGCTATCTTTACAATATACTATTTTAGTCTTATCCAAGTTAAGCTCTAAACCACATTGTTTAAATCTTTTATCTAGGACATTAATTAAATATTTTGCTTGTTTTAGTGATATACAATGTGCTACTCCATCATCTGCATACCTTTCAAATGGAATAGATGGAAATTGTTGTTTCATAAAGTTATCAAATGCATAATGCATAAATAGATTTGCAAGTACTGGACTAATTACTCCACCTTGTTTATGCAAAGCTTTGCATAATAATGGTTATGAAAAGTTATTTATTATGCAAAGTAAAGGTTATTTTTATCGATTTTAACTTGGTTTATTAAATTTTTACTTTGCATAATATTTTATAAACTTTGTTTCAGCCAATCTAACAACTCGTCTTTTTCTTCCGAAGTATATTTCTCGTCGGGCATTATTTCGTTTGATAAATTTTCTATTGCTTTTCTTTTTATTTCAGGATTTGCCTTAGCATATATTTCAGTAGTTATGACTGAAGTATGACCTAAAAAATCTCTAATATAAACTAAATTAACATCATTTTCTAATAAGTGCATTGCTTTAGTATGCCGAAAAGTATGTGGCGAAATCTTAGTAAAATCTAAATCAGCTAATTTAGCATATTTTTTTAAAATATATTTTACGCCTTTTCTCGTTAAAGCTATTTTTCTTGAATTAAAAAACACTAATTGATCCGTATTAATCGATATTTCATAAGAATCAAAATATTTTTTTAATGTACAAATTACTTGTGAAGAAACTGGAATTATTCTGATTTTTGAACCTTTTCCGAGTAATCTTATTGTATTGTTTTCAAAATTGATATCACTAGAAACTAAATTAATTAGTTCACTAACTCGAGCACCTGAATCATAGATTAAAGCTACAATCATATAATCTCTTAGTTGCTTTATATTATTCAAATCAAATATGCTAAATAAATCTTTCATTTGATTCTTATTTAAATAATAAATGCTTTTTCTATGTACTTTTTTTGTTGGAATATTAATTATTTCTGTTGCTTGATTTAAATATTTAATGTCTTTTATCTGTAAATATTTAAAAAATGAATGAATAGCACACAGTCTTTGATTAGTAGTCGAATCTGAATTTTTTCTTTCATTAGTTAAAAATTCTAAAAACTCTAAAACTTTATCTTTATTTAAATCGCTAACAATCATTTTATTTATATTCATGGCATACTTTTCTTTAATAAAATTTAGTAATAGTACAAAAGTATATTTATAAGAGCTTACAGTGAGTTCTGAATATCCTCGTTGGTTTGGTAAATATCTGACAAAAAAATCGGTTATAAAACTAGATAAATAATCATTCATCAAATATCATCTCCATTCAAAAACACTTCTGAATTAAAGTTTGCCATTTTATCAGCTATTTTATTCCTTACAGTTTTTGTATATTTCAAATAATATTCGGTACTTTTCACATTCTTGTGTCCCATATAAACACTTAATATTGGCAATGTATAGTAAATATCCATGCCTTCATCTTGCATTTTTTCTAAAGCTTTCACAGCATAAGTAAAACGCAAATCATGTAATCTCGGACTATTACCAGTTTCTGTTGCAATATTTAATTTTTTTAATATTAATTTAAATTTTTCACTAAAATGTTTATCATAGATTCTTCCGTTAGATTTTTTAAATATGTAATCATTACAAGTTAGATTAATCGAATCTATATGTTTTTTTAAGTCTTGAAATAATGTTTCGGAAAGTGGAACTGTTCTAGAACAATAATTTTTACTTTCTTTAATAAAAATAGCTTTTTGATTAAAATCAATATCTTCCAACTTTAGATGTAATATTTCATTTTTTCTTGCTCCACAACAATATAATATCTTTATAATCATCCTAAAATTCTGATTAAAATTATCATCATTCATTCTCAATTCATCTTTTATATCATTGCTATTAATGAAGTTGAATATTTTTTTAATTTCTTCATCAGTAAAAATATATGGTACAAAGGTAGAAGTTTCTTTTATGTATTCATAATTATAAACAAATATATCATTGTAACCATTTTCTTGCAAAAATAATGCAAACTCTCTTATGAGATGTTGTCTTTTGTATATAGTGTTTGAACTTTCTTTTTCATTTTTTCTTGAACAATACTTAATAGCAAGTTCTTCCGTAATAGTCACAGATGTACACCCATTAACCCTAAAATATTCGTCTAAACTTTTCAACTGTTGAATTCCTGCTTCGTATTTGTATCCTTGACTTTGTTTATACTTAATATATAATGGAATTATATCTTTGAATGGACCTTTGAATCCGACACTATTCATGATTAGGAACCTCCAAAGATATTTTCTTTAATTGTTCAAAATCTACAGATAAATACTCTTTTGTAACCTCAGTGCTTGTATGTCCCAAAATACTAGTAATTACAGGTAATTGCGTATTATTAGATAATAAATTAGTAGCACACGAATGTCTTAAACTATGAAGTCCCTTTTTTCTATCTTTAATTTCTATACTGGAGATATCTATATATTTTTGAATACTCTTATATAAAGATTTTAGCCCTCTATATTCATATGGAAATTTAAATTTTAAGAACACATAGTTACTTTTAAAATCTGGTCGAGCATTTTTTATATAATCTAGCAGTGCATATTTTACTTGCTCTGTAATTGTTAATTCAAGAGGTTCTTTAGTTTTAAATTGAACAATGGTTATTTTATTATTTATCCAATCAATATTATTAAAGGTAAGATTTACTATATCACTATTTCTTAATCCATATGTTATTGCTAGTACCAGAACAGCATAGTCTCTTTTTCCCATTTTAGTTGAGGTGTCAACAAGAGAAAGTATTTCTTTTATTTCGTCTTTAGTGTAATAATTTATTATTTTCTCTCTATCTTTTTTTATAATTCTTGGAAATATAGATTTGCCACAATTTAGGCTTTTTCCAGTATTATATAAATAATCATAAAAAGTCTTGATATGATAATTAATTGCATACATAGATGCATAAGCATAATCATCTTTTAACGAGTCAATAAACTCATATATTATTTTTTTAGTTATTTTTTTATAACAATTAATTCCATTTTTAGAAGCAAAATCAAATAACATAATTAATGTTTTCTTTTTATATTCTATTGTTTTTTGTGAATAATTATTTTTACTCAAAAAATATCAATTATAGCTTTATAACTATCTGCAATAATTTTTGCATCTGTTCTTGGAATAGATTTCTGTGATATATCCTCGTTATTTTTTGCCCATTCTAAAATATATATACTTCTTAGTCTTCGACATTTATATCTTACTGGTGTGACAAATGATAATGTTCTTCCAAAAATTTCAAACCAATTTCTAGATTGTAAAACTCTATTTCATTTTTATTGCAATACCTTAGTAATTGTTTAAAAACAAATTTTTCGGAATTTATCGTTTGTAATTTATAACCTTTCACCTCCATTTCTGTTAAAACATTTTTCATTAATGTTTCTAATTCTTGCGTATTCATTGTATCAGCTCCTTTCGTACTTGAATACAATGAATACTATAAGTGCATAACTTTATTATGCAAAGTAAAAATTAATCAAATTCAGTTAAAAACGATAAAAATAGCCTTTACTTTGCATAATAAATAACTTTTCATAACCTTGTGGTGTTCCACTTGTTCTTTCTTGTAATGTTCCGTCTTCTATTTGAAATGGTGTTTTTAACCATCTTTCAATATATAGAATTATCCATTTATTATTTGTATGCATTTTAACTAACTTCATTAGATAATCATGATTTATATTATCAAATAATCCTTTGATGTCAAAGTCTACTACCCAATCTTTTCTCCAACAATTTTCTCTTGCTTTACCAACTGCATCTATTGCTGATTTATTTGGTCTATATCCATAACTTTCTTCATAGAATATTTTCTCGACTTTTGGTTCAAAGCATATCTTTGCTACCATCTGTGCTACTCTATCTTCTACTCTTGGTATTCCAAGTATTCTTGTTCCACCATTTTTCTTTGGTATGGATACTGCTTTTACTGGTTTTGGAAAATATGTCCCTGATGACATTCTATTCCATAATTTATACAAGTTCTTGTCTAAATCTTCTTCATACTCTGAAATAGTTTGTTCATCTACTCCATAACTTCCTTTATTTGCTTTAACTCTTTCAAATGCCTCTTCAAACACTTGATAGGATATCTCAAACGGTTTTGTTTTCTCCATAAGTTCTTCCTTTTTTCAAGTTGACTTACTTAACAAAACTAATAACCTCAAGCCCTTCGCTCCATTTTCATTACAGAAACTTCTTCACTACTACAACTTAATCTGCTCCTATGACTACATCGGTACTCTTATCTTATGGGTCTTCCACTTGATATACTCCCTTAACATTAGCACGTAGGTTCCCATGTTTCATATAAATGCCTATACTAAGTTCATGCCACCTTTGCACCGTTCGCCATCCAACCAATAAACAGGCACTCGTTGGACTTATCCTAGGAACGCTATCTTTCCCTAGTTTTGACGAAATTTTTACGCTTTCGATTGCTTTCAACAGTGGTTCGTGTGATTACTCATCTCCTTAATACTCATCTGACAATTTAATATTGCCTTTTCTCTAACGCTCAGTACCATAACTTTTGACTACAGCACCTTAGAGTGATTTAAATACTCCACCTGCATGGCGTATTTGGTAGGCCTACTACCATCATTTATATAATTGTGCGTGGCACACCTATTCAAAGAATTTATCTATAGGAACTTCTAACACCTGACTTATTTTCCATAAGTTATATAAACTTATTCCCTGAGTACTTTTCTTACTCTCTAATGCACCGATTAAAGCAGTACTAGTTCCAATCCTCTCTGCTAGTTCTCTTTGAGGAAGTTCTTCTTTAGTAGCACTATATAACTTTCTATACTTTCTTACATTTTCTCCAACCCTAATATTCATTATTTCTTCATTTAGCATTTCAAATCCCCCTTGAATTACTGTATCACATAAGGTTCAGTTGCTGTTCCTTTTCCACTAGAAACTAGAACGCCAGAGGCTAGCGATATCACTGGTCTGAGCGCGTATGGAGCATAAGTCCTCTGTAAACCAAAATAACCTAGGGCATCCTGTCCCCTAACAAAAAACAATTCAGCTAGGTTCGAGCTAATCTTACCTGGACTCATCGTCCACCAGTTAGCACCTCCCGTTACACTTCCTCCAGCACTATTTAAGCTGTAATATGTATTTGGTGAATCAGTAGCATATTTTCCTCCTGCAAATGCTAATTCATCCGCTGTCATCAGTCCCACTGGATAGTCTAACTTTCCATTTGCTCGATTACTTTTATTTGCTGACATCTTATCAGCTTCATTTTGAGCACTCTCATATAATGTTCCATCTGCCTTTACTCCACATTTATATGATGGCCTAAAATCGCCAAGTAGTCTATCATTTGCTGCAAAACTTGTGAATTCATACACGCTGGTGCTATATTTAGCTGTTGACCTGTCGTTACAATAAATTGTTCCTTTGCTTACTAATTCATGATTCTCCGATGTGCAATTTCCTGAATCATCTGCATTACATATATTACTAGTTTTATACCATTTTTCTAGTGTATCCATTGCTGTTGATTTATTTGTATTTTGTCTATTATTTTCTAAGCTTCCATTAGTCCCGTACATCCATCCTACATACATTATATCTTGATATTTACTATTATAAACAAATGTTGTTTTTCCATCTACTGTTATATATCCTGTAGTCGTATCCGGGCTTGTTCCTGCATATAGTAGTCTTACACTCCCATCTTCATTTGTTCTTATTATTCTCCAGTAGTATCCTGCAAACTTTACCCAGTTATCTAGTGGATTACCTGCAAAATAATATACATCTTTTCCATCTTCTGTAAATCCATTTTTTCCGCTTTCCAAATATATTACTCCTGTTGTATCTTTCATTGCCTCACTCGATACATCATTAAATCCTATCCCTGTTGTGTCTGAATCAACACTATCTATACTTCTTGTTTTTACTATTGGATATTTTTTTCCATAAGTTAGTGCTGCATACAATGTCTTATCTTCTACAAAATTTATTGTACAATAGTCAGGAATTTTAATATTGCTCAAAATCATTGAAGCATTTTTATAATCCCACATTGCTTTTGTTCCTTTATCACATGATATATCTTTTATATAATAATCTTTTATTAAATCATCATATGTCTTACCTGTTGCTTCTCCATTTAATGTTACCGCTACTATGTTTATATCTTTTCCTTCGTCCTTAACTATTATATATGGTTCTTCTCTTGTTCCTCTTCCATTTACTTTTACTTCACTCTTTAAATATACACTTGGTCTTATTCCTGACTCTTCTTCTGCTTCTTTTATTCCTTCTTTTGTTACTATTTTTATTTTATTATTATCTATTATATAATATGGACTTTCTGCTTTTAAATATGATGTACTTCCACCTATAGTTTCGTATTCATAACTACTTATTAATCCTATTTTGTTATAGTCTGAAGTCTCACATACACTAGAAGTACAATTAAACTTATTTGTTTCATATATGTATTTATCTGGACTATCTAACTTATCATATATACTATTTAGAGACTCTCCTATTTTAGCTTTACTTGTAGTTACTACTTTCTCTTTTACTATTTTAGCTACTATATTATTATCTATATTATATGTCCCTATTATTCTCCATAAATTCTCTTCTTTATTACTACTTTCTGGATATTGTAAGTAATTCTTTATACTTCCTCCTGAATATTTACAATTACTCTTATTACTACATTTTAATTCACTTTCTATTTTATCTATTAATATACTATTATTTACTGCTAGTGTTTCAGTATATGGTCCTCCTATTGTTTTATATCCATCTTTTAGGTTTATACTTTCTATACTATTAAATGTATATCCTCCATATACTTTAAAGCTTACTGTTTCACTATTACTTGTATTATTATCTATTACTATTCTTACTGTTTTTGAGTTTGTTTTTTCTTTACTTCCTTTTATTACTCCATTTGGTTCCCATGCTGTTCTATCTGTATATTCTACATTTATATTTCCTTTATATGCTAATGTATAGTTACTATCTATTGTATTTACACTTGATACTGTTATATAAAAGTAACTTTTAGTATTTGCAGGTATTGTAACAGTATTACCACTTATAGTACTAGTACTTGTAGTATCTTCTGTTATAGTTATTCCATACATAAGTTCACTTATTAACATTTCACTTGCTTTATATTTACTACTTGTTATTACAAATGCCCCATATGATAACCCTAATACTAATGTTGTTAATATTAGTGTAAGACAAGTTATTCCTTTTTTTGTTCTTAATTTTGTTTTTATTATTTCTTTCATTTTCTTACTCCTTTCTATAATTCTTTAACACGTTTCACGTGTATTTATTTATATTATACACGTCATTTGTGTAAAAATCAATACACGTATAAATTGTATGAGAAAATTTTATAAAGGAGCATATTATGAATAGATTATGTGATTTAAGAGAAGATAAAGATTTAAAACAAAAAGATATTGCAAAAATTTTAGATGTAACACAACAGCAATATTCAAGAATGGAATTAGAAGAAAACAAAATAACCCATGATAAATTAATTATTTTAGCCAAATTTTATAGCACAAGTATTGATTACATTTTAGGTATGACTGATGAAATAAAGCCTTATCCTAAAAGTACATTAAAAAAATGAATTATTTCTAAAACTAAAAAGACTCCTACATGGAGCCTTTTTACAAAAAAAATCACTTAGTTTATATACTAAGCAATTCTTTTTCTTTCTCTTTAAATTTTTCTTCAACTATTGTATTATATTTATCAATTAATTTTTGAACTTGTTCTAAATATCTTTTTTCTTCGTCTTCAGCAAATTCTTGTTTTTTAATCCCATTATTAGCATCTTGTCTAATATTTCTAAGAGCAATTCTTGCCTCTTCTGCCATATCTTTAACTTGTTTAACATAATTTTTTCTAGTTTCTTCTGTAAGTTCAGGTACTGTCAAAATTAACACTTCTCCATTATTTGTAGGAGCCATTCCAAGTTCAGCAGCATATATTGCTCTTTCTAAATCTTTTAAAGAACTCTTATCAAATGGTTTAATCATTAGTTGTCTAGCCTCAGGCACACTTACAGTTGCAATAGCCTGTATTGGAGTTGGAGTGCCATAATACTCTACCATGATTCCATTTAAAATATTAGGGTTAGCTCTTCCAGCACGAACTGTAGTAAATCTACTTTCTAAATTTTCAATAGCCTTATCCATTTTAGTTTTAACTTCATTTTCATTAAACATATCTTTTCTTCACCTACCAAAATTAT
Organism: uncultured Muribaculaceae bacterium; assembly: GCA_964457135.1. Classification (GTDB taxonomy): domain Bacteria; phylum Bacillota_I; class Bacilli_A; order RF39; family UBA660; genus MGBC139354. The sequence continues at coordinate 676 of CAYWED010000039.1, read as the reverse complement.
ATCATAGCATTATTGTATAAAACAATAAATTTTTACTGATAATTTATCAGGATAAAATCGCGTTTACTGGGATTGCAAGCGCTGAATAATATTTTTTCTAGGAAATATAAGGGATTGAGATTCTATTTAATTAACACTTTATAACTAAACTTAACTGCATTTAAAAATTTCAAAACCTCATAATTACAGCATTTTATATTTCAATATTTTGATAAAAAACAAGCAAGTCGGTCTCAAACGCCCTAATCGCGATTTTATCCTGATAATTTATAGTATTTCATACTTAATATGAACTTTTAATTTCTTATATTTTTAACATTTTCTACTTTTTAATTATATATATTTCAAAAATATAAGTCATTATTACTTTCAACATCAATCACATTGTTTTCTCTTTATTTACTATAATATTCTGGATGCTTTCTTCTAAAATCATTTATCTCAGAACGCTCTAACCTTATTATATTAACACATTTACCTTTCATTTCTTCCTCTTCTAAAGTTACAAATGGTCCATACAATATTTCATTTTCTACATTTTCTAACATATCATTTTCAAAATACCATAAAATATCAGCAAGTAAAAACTCTTCTTTTCTATAAAAAGGATTGCTAATACAATGGTGTTAGTATAGATATATAGACACGAAATTTCGAATAGATGATATAATAATAT
>CAYWED010000038.1:0-11558 GCA_964457135.1 uncultured Muribaculaceae bacterium | reverse complement strand
TTAATTGTAAAATAGATATAAATTTTAAGCAAGAATAAAAAATATGTAGTATAATATAACATAAGAAAGGAAGGCAAGTTTATGATAATAGGATTAATAGTAGTTTTAATAATAGTTGGATTAGTAGTTATATATTTTGTAAGTATATATAATAGTCTAGTTAAATTAAGAAATAGAGTAAAGGACCAATGGGCTCAGATTGAGGTACAATTAAAGAGAAGATTTGATTTAATTCCAAATATAGTTGAGACTGTAAAAGGTTATGCTAAACATGAAAGTGATACATTAAAAGGCGTAATTGAGGCAAGAAATAAATTTACTGTAGCAAGCACACCAGAACAAGAAATCGAGGCTAATAATCAACTTACAAATGCAGTGAGACAATTATTTGCTTTAAGTGAAAGTTATCCTGATTTAAAGGCTGATACAAATTTCTTAAATTTACAAAGTAATTTAGAAGATACTGAAAATAAGATTTCTAGTGCAAGACAGTTTTATAATGACACAGTGCTTACATATAACAATAAAGTAGAGATGTTTCCATCTAGTATAGTTGCTAATAAATATGGATTTAAAAAAGAAACTTTCTTTGAAGCAGGGGAAGAAGCTAAAGAAGCACCAAAAGTACAATTTTAAAGTAGTAAAAATAATTATTGGTTAGCAATATCAGTAATTATTTTTTTTAAATGTATCTTTTATAAAAAAAAGCATATACTATTCAAAAGCACATATATTGCACTTGAAAATACGATGCAACTGTGCTAAAATTTTAATTAGGTGGTGAACAAAAATGAATACTGTAAATATGACAATAAGAGTAGATAAAAATCTTAAAGCAAAAGTAGACTTGTTATTTAAAAATTTAGGAACTACAACTAATTCAGCTATAAATATGTTTTTAAGACAATGTGATAGAGAACAAAGTTTAATCTTTACTCCTAGTATGTTATCTCCTGCTCCAGGAGAAGAACTTGCAGAATCTTTAAAGGAAATGGAAGATTACAAAAATGGGAATGTACAACTTAATAGTTTTAAGACTACAAAAGAGTTGTTTGAATATTTAGATAAATGATATATGAAATAGTAGTGTCTTCTAATTTTAAAAAACAATATAAAAAGATTAAGAAACAAGGAAAAGATTTAGAAAAATTAAAGATAGTTATAGATAAACTGTCAAGAAAAGAAGAGTTAGATTCTAAATATAAAGATCATCCATTAATAAATGATAAGTATTATAAAGATTGTAGAGAATGTCATATAACTCCTGATTGGTTATTAATATATCAATATCGTGAAAATAAATTAGAGTTATTACTTGTTACAACTGGAAGCCATACGGAAGTATTTACTAAAATGTAAAACTTCTTTTTAATTTTTCTTTTAATATCTTTTTTCTTTTAGAATTATTATAAATATGGTATTATAAGTGTGTATTAAAAATATAAGTAATTGGTGATGATTTATGAGAAAGTTTTTGTTTTTATTACTATCATTGTTTATTTTTATTCCTAGTTTGATGGCAGTAGATAATAGTTACGTTGATTATGAAATAGAGGATTATATAGTAGATGCGAAAATTGATATTTCAGGTAATTTGACTGTAAGAGAAATTATTGGAATAGAAGGAACATTTAACGGATATATAAGAGATATAGTGTATTCTAGTGATGCTAAGAAATTTGACGGGAGTTTATCTAGTTTTGAAGCAAGTGATATATATAATGCAGGCAGTGTAGAGGTGTTAAAAGTTGGGACTATTTCTTGGAGTGGTAAACTAGACTTTAATGCTTTTGATAAAGAAGTTAATGAATCTAACGAGTGTAGTGGAAAAAAGTTATGTTATCAAAAGAGTAATTTAAGTAATGGAGTTAGTTTAAAGATGTATAATGAAACTCTAGATGATACAACATACTTTTATATTGAATATTTACTTGGAAATGTAGTAGTTATGCATGAAGATGTGGCTGAAATTTATTATAATTTTATAGGAGACGAGTTTGATGATGATATTAATAATTATCAATTAAGACTTAGTTTACCTATGCCTACTAATGAACAAATTAGAGTGTGGGCTCATGGACCATTACATGGAAATGTTAAATTAATTGGAGAAGAAAATGAAGAAGAAAAGTCTACTTATTATGGAGGATATATGAGTATAGGTGACTTACCTTCTAACACTCCAGTAGATATGAGAATGGTTTTTCCTAAAGAATTAATTAAGATAGAACATCCTTTTTTAAAGAAGTCAGGGGAAGTAGCATTAGATAGCATTTTGAGTGTTGAGAAAACACGTGCAGAAGAAGCAAATAGAGAGAGGAAAGTAGCAAGGACGAAGAAAATTATTATATATGCTTTTACAGGATGCTATTTGATAGTAACTCTTTGTTTTGGAATTTATATTTATATAAAGTATGATAAAGAGAGGATTGCTAATTTTCAGAGTGTGTATAATAGAGAATTTATAGATGATTATGATGTAACAGTAATAGAATATTTATTTGATAAAAGTGTAAGTGAAAGAGGTTTTTCTACTAGTATTTTAAATATGATATATAAGAAGAATATTAGTTTTGAAAAGATTAATGATAAAGAATATAAGTTTACTAAAGTTAGTGAAGAAGGGCTTGATGAAGCAGAGAAAATGATTATGAAGATTATTTTTGATGATGCAGGAGATGGTAATGAAACTACTTTAAGTAAGATTAAAAAATATGCGAGTAAGGTTAAGGATATAAGTAGTCCATTTTTAAATAGTTTTAGTAAATGGAAAAGTATGGTTACTAATGCTTCTATAAAAGAAAATTTTTATGAAAATAACATTAAAATAAAAGTTTTGGCTGGTGTTTATTCTCTTTGTGGTTTTGTTCTTATTTTCTTCCATATAGCTTTTGAATTATTTAATTTTTTAACTATATTATTAATAATTATAAATATTGTTTTTCTTATTTATGTTATACTATTTACTAAAAGAACTGAAAGAGGTAATGAACATTATGTTAAGTGGAAAGCATTTAAGAGATTTTTACTTGATTTTGGTAGATTTAATGAAAAAGAACTTCCTGAGATTGTTTTATGGGAAAGGTATTTAGTTTATGCTTCAATTTTTGGTATTGCTGATAAGGTAAGTAAGACGATGAAAATTAAATTTAATGAACTTAATTACCATGAATATAATAGTGGGGATATTTTCTATGATTATATGATGTGGAGTCATTTGAGTAGGAGTATAAATACGACAATAAATAGTTCTATAAGTGTGGCACATCAAAGTGTTGCACAAGTAGCAAGTAGTTCAAATTCTAGTGCTGGAGGATTCGGTGGAGGATTCTCTGGTGGTGGAGGATTTGGCGGCGGAGGAGGCGGTGGCCGTGGATTCTAAAATAATAGAGGCAAATACTTTAGATAAAGAAAAGTGCTTTAAGAGAGAATTATCTTATATTAAAAATGAAAGAATAAGAGAGAGTGCAGTTTCACTTGTAAAGTTAGTACCTGACTATTTCTTTCATGAGGCTGCTAGTTCTACTGGAAAGTATCATCCATCATTTAGTCAAGGAGAAGGTGGACTTTTGAGGCACACAAAGGCTGCTGTTAGAATAGCAAAAGAGCTTCTTAGTACAAAAACTATTGGAGAACATTATACAAGTGATGAAAGAGATTTAATTATAATTGCATTAATTTTGCATGACTCGATTAAAAGAGGAGAAGGAGAAGCATATACTAGATTTGACCATCCATTACTTGCTTCTAGTTTTGTTAGAAAGAATAAAGATAAAACTAATTTAAGTGAAGCAGAGATAGATTTGGTTTGCAGTATGATAGAAACTCATATGGGAGAGTGGACAAAAGATTATAATGGAAATGAGGTTTTAGTTGCACCTAAAAATAAATATCAAAAATTTGTACATATGTGTGATTTGTTGTCATCAAAGAAATTTTTAGATATTAAGTTTGATGAAAATAATGATATAGTTTATTAATAGAAAGTTAAAAAATATAAAGCTATGTTGAGGATTTTTAAAATATGATTAAACAATGGTAACTGATTTTTTTATGATAATGTTACTTTAAAAAAAGCGAGGTAATATATGAAATTATATGTTGTAAGACATGGTCAAACTGGTTGGAATTTATTACATAAAATGCAAGGAGTAGTTGATATTCCACTTAATCAAAAAGGTAGAGAACAGGCTATGGAGACTAAGAAAAATTTAAATAATATTAATATTGATTTAATTTTATGTTCTCCTTTAAAAAGGGCTCGTGAAACTGCTTTGATTATAAATGAAGATAAGTGTGTTCCTATTATATATGAAGGTAGCTTAATAGAAAGAGATTATGGAGAGTTTGAAGGTGTAAATAGAAATGATTTTTCTTATGATGATTTTTGGGCATATAGTAAGAATATAAAGTATGAAAGAGCAGAGAATATACAAGAATTTTTTAATAGAATATATAAGTTTTTAGATGAAGTAAAGAATAAATATAATAATAAAAATGTTTTGATTGTTTGCCATGGAGGAGTTACTAAAGCAATTAAATGTTATGCTGATGGTATGATGAGTGACGAAGAAATAAGTGAATTTTTACCTAGCAATGCTATGGTTTTAGAATATGAAATAAGGGAGTGATGAATATTAATAATTTTATAGTACATGTACCTCATTCTTCTTTGGTATTACCTGATGAATTTTGGGAAAGAGTAATAATTGATAGAGAAAGATTAGAAGAAGAAAACTTATTTTTATGTGATAAAGATATAGATAAATTTGTGCCTTATTGGGTTAACAATGTCATAAAGTTTAATTATTCTAGATTGTTTTGTGATGTTGAAAGGTTTAGAGATGACAATATAGAGAGTATGTCAAAAAAAGGTATGGGAGCTGTTTATAAGAAAGATACTAGGGGAGAAGATTTTATTAGTTATGATGAAAAATATAAAAATTATGTTTTAGCAAATTTTTATAATCAGCATCATGAAAGATTAGAGAATTTGACTAGTAAAATAATATCTCAGTATGGAAAGTGTTATATAATAGATTTACATAGTTTTGGAGATGATGCAGTAAAATTACTTTTAAATAAAGAAAATAATCCTGATATATGTATTGGTGTAGATGAATATTTTGAAGATAAAGATATTACAAATGAAACAGTTGCGTTTTTTGAAAAATGTGGATATTCGGTGAAGATTAATTACCCTTATAGTGGAACTATGGTTCCTACAAAATATTATTTGAGTAAAGATAGTAGGGTTAAATCTTTAATGATAGAAGTTAATAAGCGTGTATATTTATATAATGAAGATGATTATAGAATATTTAATGAATGTATGGAAAATTATTTTTCTAAAGTTTTGAAGTTAAGGTAAGAAAAAAAGATATATGATATAACAATAATAGTGAGAGAAAATTTGAGGTTTTCTCTTTTTAAAACTAGTATGATTGAAGTAAATATAATTAAATAAAAAAGTAGTTAATTTACAAAGGTTTAGATTTTGTGATATACTTTACTAGGTGATGGGGCTTATGGAAAAAGACAAGATTAGAAATTTTTCAATAATAGCACATATAGATCATGGTAAAAGTACACTTGCTGATAGGATTTTAGAGATTTGTGGTAATGTAACTGAAAGAGAAAAGCAAGACCAGATGCTTGATAATATGGAGTTAGAAAGAGAAAGAGGAATAACTATTAAGTTAAATGCAGTTGAACTTAAATATAAAGGTTATACTTTGCATTTAATAGATACTCCAGGGCATGTGGATTTTTCGTATGAAGTTAGTAGAAGTTTGGCTGCTTGTGAAGGCGCTATTTTAGTTGTGGATGCTACACAAGGAATAGAAGCACAAACGCTTGCAAATCTGTATTTAGCAATGGATAATAATTTGACTATAATACCGGTTATTAATAAAATTGATTTACCTAATGCAGACCCCGAAAGAGTTAAAGATGAACTTGTAAGTACAATTGGTTTTGACAGAGAAGAAATATTATGTTGTAGTGGCAAAACTGGAGAAGGCGTTAGAGAACTTATGGATGCAGTAATTGATAGAATAGAACCACCTAAGTCTAGTGAGAAAGATTTAAGGGCTTTGATTTTTGATAGTTACTTTGATAGTTATAAGGGAATTGTTGCATTAGTTAGAATAGTTGATGGTGAAGTTAAGATAAAAGATAAAATCAAAATGCTTGCTACAGGGGCTATATATGAAGTTATAAGTTTAGGTAAGACCACACCAAAAGATAGTCCAAGAGAAAAATTAAGTGCCGGAGAAGTTGGGTATATTACTGCTAGTATAAAGAGTATAGAAGATGTTAAAGTTGGAGATACAATAGTAAGTGAAAAAAGTAATTTAGAGGCACTTCCTGGATATAAGCCTATGAAACCTATGGTTTATAGTGGGATTTTTCCAATAGACAGTAGTAAGTATGAGAATTTAAAAGAAGCACTTCTTAAGTTAAAGTTAAATGATGCAGCATTAACTAGTGAGCCTGAAAAGAGTGATGCTTTAGGGTTTGGTTTTAGATGTGGATTTTTAGGACTTTTACATATGGAAATTGTGGAAGAGAGGATTGAAAGAGAATTTGGTATTCCATTAATTGCAACAAGTCCTAGTGTTATATATGAAGTAGAACTTACAAATGGAGAACTTGTATATATAGATAGTCCTAATAAAATGCCTGAACAAAGTAAGATTAGTGTTATTCGTGAACCTTATGTTAAAACAAATATATTTATACCTAATGAGTACGTTGGACCTGTTATGGAGTTATGTCAAGAGAAGAGAGGAATATATGTTAATGTTTTATATATAGATAGTAAGAGAGTAAATGTAATATATGAGTTACCTCTTAGTGAAATAGTTTATGACTTTTTTGATAAATTAAAGAGTTTTACTAAAGGATATGCTTCTTTTGATTATGATTTTATTGGTAATAAAGAGAGTAAACTTGTTAAGTTAGATATTTTACTTAATGGAGAAAATGTAGATGCTCTTAGTATAATAGTACATAAGGATGACGCATATAGACGAGGAAAAGTAATAGTTGAAAACTTAAAGAAAATTATTCCAAGGCAAATGTTTACTGTACCAATTCAAGCAAGTGTTGGCTCTCGTGTAATAGCGCGTGAAACATTATCTGCAATGAAAAAAGATGTACTTGCTAAATGTTATGGAGGAGATGTATCTCGTAAAAGAAAACTTCTTGAAAAACAAAAAGAAGGAAAAAAACGTATGAAACAAGTTGGTAGTGTAGAAGTGCCACAGGAAGCATTTTTATCAGTTTTAAGTGTAGATGAAAAAGAGTAAAAGTAAAGTGTACAATAACATTTTATTTTTTTCTTGATAAAAATGTTTAATTATTGTAATATTAATAGTAGGGTAAAAGGGTGTGGGAAAATGATATATTACTACATATTTAAAATGTTACGTATATGGGCTGTCTTTGCGACTATTACACTTTTGTTTTCAATACTTCTTATGTTTTGTACATATAATATTTTTGAGAAAGCAGGAAAAAAACCATCAAATTCTTACATACCAGTTTATAATTTATTAATTTTATTAGATATTGTAGAATTATCAAGATTATATTTTTTACTTTTACTTTTACCTATACTTAATGTGTTTACGATTTATTTGATTTTATATAGACTTAGTATAGTATTTCATACAAGTAAGGGGTTTGCTTTAGGATTAATATTTTTAGCTGTTATATATTTGCCACTTCTTAACTATAGTAAAGATTTAAGTTTGAAAGAGGAAGAAACTGATGATGTTTCAGCAGATATGGTTTCAATACTTACTGAGAAACAATTTAATGATTTGAATGCTCAGGAAGTTAATGAACCAGTAGTAGATAATGTATTTAAAACCAAAGTGAATACTGAAACACCTGCACCTGCTTTTAAGGCTAATAGAGTTAAATATAGAGAGATGGTACAAGAAGAAATTAAACCAGAGGTTATTAAAAAAGTAGAACCTGTAGTTGTACAAGATATTCAACCTAATAAGTTTATAAGTGATAAAGTAATAGAAGAAGATGATTCTATAGAAATTGTTGAACTATAATAAATAAGAGTTTTTAATTTATGTTAAGAACTTTTTATTTTGTTTATTTTTCTATTCCTTTGGTAATTATTATGCTATAATTTAAATATAATTGAAAAAGGAAGTGTAATATATGAAGCAAAGAGTTATAAGTGCTATTATTGCATTAATAATATGTATTCCTATAATAATTTATGGACGCACCCCATTTTATCTTGGAGCATCTATAATTGGACTTATAGGATTTATGGAGTTTATTTCTTTAAGAAGTAAGAAAAAAGAAATACCTTATTTTATGAAATTACTTGGAGTAGTATCTTTTATAATACTTATGATGAGCAATTGGGATAGTATAGGAACTTTATTCATTTTGGATGAAGAGGTAATAACTACTATTATATTTTTAATAATTATTCCTATAATAATATTTAATAAGAGTAAGAAATATAATATAGATGATGCTTTATTTTTGCTTGGTGGAGTGTTGTTTTTAGGAATAGGTTTTAATAAGTTAGTTAGTATAAGAATAAATAGTTTACCTTCTTTTGTATTTTTATTACTTATTACAATATGTAGTGATACTTTTGCATATGTTATAGGAAGACTTATTGGAAAACATAAGATGAGTCCTACTGTTAGTCCTAATAAGACTTGGGAAGGTTTTGTAGGTGGACTTGTATTTGGTACATTTATAAGTACAGTATTTTATATAAGTGCATTTGATTATAGTGGAAATATGGTAGTGTTAGTTTTACTTGTTTCTCTTTTGAGTATAGTTGGACAAGTAGGAGATTTAGTATTTAGTACAATTAAAAGAAATTATGAAATTAAAGATTTTGGAAATATTATGCCAGGACATGGTGGAGTGTTAGATAGACTTGATAGTATTTTATTTGTAATACTAGCTTACAGTTATTTAGTAAGATTTATATAGGAGGAGTTATGTTAAATTTTATTATTACTTTAATTATATTAATATTAGTTTTAAGTGTAATTGTATTTATTCATGAATTTGGGCATTTTTTAGCAGCTAAGAAACAAGGAGTACACGTTGGAGAGTTTGCTATAGGTATGGGACCTAAAATATTTAGTTTTAAAAGGAAGAATGATGAGACATTATATAGTTTAAGATTATTTCCATTAGGAGGATTTAATTCTATAGCAAATGATAAAGAGAGTAATCCCGAATTAAGAGATGATCAAGTATTAGAAAATAAAAGTGGGTTTGGTAGATTTTTAGTTTTGATAATGGGTATAGTTTTTAACTTTATTCTTGCTATAATTTTACTATTTATAAATGGTCTTATTTATGGTAGTCCTGTAACTGACCCTTATGTTGGAACAGTAGTAGAAAATAGTCCAGCAGAAGTAGCAGGATTAAAAGCAAATGATTTAGTGCTAGAGGTGGATGGTAAGAGAGTAAAAAGTTGGGAAGACATAGCACTTGAAACTCAATTTGTGGAAGAAAAAACTAGTTTTACTTTTGTGGTAGAACGTGATGGTAAAAAAGAAACAATAGAGATAAGTCCTAATTATGAAGAGACTGAAGACGGTGGTAAAAAACCAATTTTTGGATTTACATCTAGTGCTAAAAAAGAAAAAGGGTTTGTAGCTGCTTTAAAATATGGGTTTTCTGGAACTTGGAAAAGTACAACTAATGTATTTAAGATATTAGGTAAACTTGTTACAGGAAAACTTGGAGCAGATAACTTAAGTGGACCTATAGGAGTATTTACTGTAATTGATGATTTAAAATCAAGTGGATTTGAAAGTATTATATATTTAACTGCATATCTTAGTATAAATGTTGCTATTATAAATTTAATACCAGTTCCTGTATTTGATGGTGGAAGAATATTACTTTTATTAATAGAAAAAATTAAGGGTGGAAAATTAAATCCAAAAATAGAGACATACTTAAATAACATTGGGGCTGTACTTTTGATTATATTAATGTTATATGTAACATTAAACGATATATTTAAATTATTTTAAGCACTGTAAAATTTAGTGCTTTTTTTAACGCCTTTTTTACAGTGGTTATACTAGTGATTTTACACAATTTTTAAGTGTTTTTTGAGTTCTTAAAAAAGTTTAAAAAAAATTTAATTTTTTTCGACAAAATACGACCTTATTTTTAAAGGAGTTGTTCTTTTTATTATACTGAGGCGAACAAAATTTGTCGTTGTATATCAGGAAAAATATATATTATAATTAATATATAGTAAGAGGAGTAGTAAGATGAATAGTTTTAGTAAGAATAAAGAGGTTGTGAGTATTTGTAAAAATTATTATGATATAAAAAATTCAAGTGTTTATGAAGGGGATGAAGTAACACTTAATATTATTAAAATATATGAAGATTATATTTTTGGATTAGATATTATTACTAAAAGAGAGAAAGAAAAGATGGCTTTGATAGATAAAATAATGCTTAAGTTTATTAGCGATAATAGATTTAAGAAAGAAATGTGCGAGCATTTAGGAAGTTTAAGAGTTAATAAGGGTGTTACTAATTTAGTTGAATATGTTGTGTCAAAAATGATAGTATTTTTTGAAGATTATAAAGATATAGTTACAAGAAATATATATGTTCCTAGATGGATATAGTATGTTTATTTAGGCTTTGCTAGAGATAGTGGAGTTTTATTTTTCTTGTGTATAAATTTTAGTACAATTCTATTGACTTATCATACTTTTTATGGTACAATTATGTCAGTTGATTAAATAAGGGGGTTATTATTTATGACAGTTAAAATAAATAAACAAAAAGATTTGACTACAAGTATATTGAATTTAGAAGTGGTGTTACCACAATATAAGAGTGATTATGAAAGTGCTCTTAGAAAAGTGAATTCTTCTTTAGTGAGTGGTGAAACGTGTGAACTTACATATAGAGAAAAGACTGCTTTAAATATGTATAGACAACATGAGCAATTAGAATCTCAAATTAGACTTATGAAAGAAATATATGATAAACACTATCTAAATTATTTGAGTGCAGTAGAAAAAAGAGTGTTACAAGCATATAATGATGAATTAATTCCAGAGTATGAATTAACAGAAGAAGAGAAAGAAGGACTTGCTTATTTAGATACACCTGAGATGAGAAATTTTAGGAGGTAAGAATTAAATGAGAAAAGATAATATTCAAGAATTAAAAGATTTAAGAGATTATATGGAAATAAAGTATGGTAGTACTTATAAAGGTGCTATAAAAACTTTATATGCTCAGTTAGAGGAAGACGCTTGGGATAAAAATGGATTATTAAAACCAGAGTATATGTTAACTAAGAAACAAGAAGAGGCATTGGTATTTTATATTCCAGAAGTAGCTTCAATAATGAGTGATTATACTAGAAGAATAAAGTAATTGAAAGTTTACTTTATTCTTTTTTTTATACAATAGGAAAGTTCTTTTAATTTCACAAAAATATCACAAAAAAATGTTGTCAAATTTTTTTGAAAATGTCAGTAGAAAATTTTTTGAAAATGTCAGTATGA
>CAYWED010000037.1:0-12720 GCA_964457135.1 uncultured Muribaculaceae bacterium | reverse complement strand
TTCATTTTTCATTTTGCCCTCCTTTCTAGAGTTTATACTCCTCTACTACTTTATACGACACAAATATAGAAAAACGCTTTTTATTTCTTTTATAAACTTAACTTTTACGTAAAATTTTCTACAAAATTAAGAAGTCTTTTACGAAATAATTGTAAATTATTAAACACACATTTTACACTAAAAAATTATATTTCTTTTATTAATTATTTAGTATATAATTATATTGGTGATAGAATGAATTTTGTAGAAATTTTAAAATATATCTTTTTAGGAATAGTGCAAGGATTCACTGAACCCTTACCTATATCTTCAAGTGGACATGTATTTATATTAAAAGAATTATTTAACTTGGGCACTAGTGACTTAAACTTTGAAATCATAGTTAACTTTGGAAGTCTACTCGCAATACTATTAATTTACAAAGATGACATAATAAAACTAATCAAAAATTTCTTTCTTTATTTTAAAGAAAAAACAGAAGAAACAAGAAACGACTTTAAATATTGCTGGCTTATAGTATTAGGCTCTATCCCAGTAGGAATCGTAGGATTCACTTGTAAAGACTTAATAGAAGAAAAATTAAATAACATAAAAATAATAGGAATAGCATTTCTAATTACTTCACTTTTCCTATTCTTAGTTAGAAATATAAAAGGAACAAAAAAAGACAAAAATCTAACAATACTAGATTCCATCGTAATAGGACTAACTCAAGTAGTAGCAGTTATACCAGGTATTAGTAGAAGTGGTTCTACTCTTATAGGTGGACTATTTAGAGACTTAGATAGAGAAACAGCCTTAAAATACTCATTTATGTTATATATACCAGTTAGTCTAGGAACTACAGTATTAGGTATTAAAGACTTACTAGAATTAAACAACGTACATGATTTAATTCTTCCATATGGCTTAGGTTTCATAGCTTCATTCATAGTATCATTCTTCACTCTTAGATGGTTTATGGGAGCTGTCAAAAAAGGAAACCTAAAATACTTTAGTATTTACACTCTTATACTAGGACTATTAATACTAATATTTATGTAAATTTAAAGAGAATTAATAAAAGACACTAATTTGCCATTGATATTACAGTTTTTGTCTTTTTTTTTAACTGTCCATTTTTTGGGTCCAGTTCAAATAACTAGACTATTTTAAATAAAGGAAAAGAAAAGACTACTATTATTCTAAGTAATCTATAACTTCTATTTCACCTGTACCATCAGTTTCAGGTAATTCTTCATCATACATAGTATCAGTCATTTCTATAGTATCATTAATAATAGGTTCATCTACTATAGGTTCTTCTTCATGTTTTTCTTCTACTGGAGTTTCTTCTAATACTGTTGCTTTTTCTTTATTTTTAGATTTACTTATAGTAGTAGCGTCTTCTCCTTTATTCCATAAAGCAGCAACTTCATCTTTAATTACATCAACATTAACATATAAATATTGTTGTTCATTAACTAAATTTTCTACTCTATTACTATATACTAAGAAATTAATCTTATCTTCAAATTTACTCATTAAATCTATAGCTTTATTATTAAGTTTCTCATGAATAATTTCTAAACTTCTCTCTTCACAAGTAATTTCATTAGTTATATTTGTATAATTAATATCTAAATTCTTTACTTCTTCTTTGAAGTTTTGAATATCAGTATTATATTTATTCTCTAAAAACTTATCATCTACTATTTCATTTCTTAAGTCATTAACTATTCTCTTATAATCATCTTCTTCAATAATTAAATTTGCTTCTCCATATAATGTATTAACAAGACTAGTTAACATATCTTCTTTTTGTTCTCTTTCTCTTTGAGTATCATCATATAGTCTCTTAGATTCATCTATTAAAGTTTTTAATTCTTCTTTTCTCTTTTCTATACCACTTAATGTAGCTTTAAAATTATCTAATCTACTATTATGATATTTTTCTTTTTCAAATAATTCTTGTTTAATAGAATCACTTGAATAATCACTATTCTCTAAATTATTTGCTTTATCTCTCTTCTTAGAAGTATATTTATCCATTACTTCAAATATATTACTGTCTTTTATTTCTTTATTAGTTTTATCATACTCATCTCTTGCTTTACTTAATAACATTTCAAATGTTTCATTTACAACATTAAATGGTTCATTTGCCCTAAAGGCATCTAACAATTTATTACCAAGTACTACTGGATGATTATATTTAATCTCTAAGCTTTCATTAACTTCTCTAAGTTCACTTTCTAAAGCATCTAAATTAACTTCATCTTTAGTTCTAGTACTTCTATCAAAGTATGCTTTATTAGCAAGTTTTAAATTTGCTAACTCTAACATTTCTTTAACATTAGCTATTTCATTATCTAAAAGAAGTTTTTCACCCATAAGTCTTCTTTTGGTATTTGACTTAGTTGACTTATCATTTAATTTAGTTTCAAGTTCAGCTAAACTATTATTTAAATTACTTAAACTCTCTTCTAAATATTTTTTCTCTTCTTCATCTTTATATTTTTCATCTTTATCAACATATTCATAAGTATCTAATTTATTTTTTAGAGTAGCAATTTCTCCCTCTAAATATTTCTTTCTATCTTCTAGAAAATCTGTATCCTCTGTAACTTTTAAATCACTTAATTTAAATCCTGCTTTCTTTACTAATATTCCTATTAAATCTTCTAATGCTCTATAATTCATATTTATCACCAATCCAATTCTATTTTATTCTTTTTTTCTATTTTTTCTTCCTCTTTAGGAATTTCTTTAGTTATTTCTTCTTTTTCCATAAGTTGTTCAATCTCACCAGTAATTCTTTCTTCTTCTGCTAAATTTTCTTTTACTTCTTCTTTACTCTCAGTAGACGGTTCTTTAACAGTTGAGATTTTTTTAATTTCATTTATTTCTTTAAGTAATTTTTCTACTTGGTCTACTTTTTCAGTTTGTGTAGGAGTATCACTTTCTAATATTTCTACTTCTTCTTTTAAATCATTTTTTTCTAAGTGTTTTTCTTCTTCTACTTTTTCATTAGTTTTTGGAATTTCTTCTTTAACTTTAGGAGGTACTATAACTCTTTCTTTTTTCCATTCTCTTATTAATTCTTCTTTAACTTTTCCAACATCTACATATATAACATCTTTTTTGTTATTTAGTTGTTCAAGTTCTAACTTCATCATTTCACTATTATTAACGTCTATCATTCTCTCAGTTGTATTTTCATATGAATTTTCTTCTATTTTAGAATTAATATTATTAAGTTTAGTATTACACCTTGTCTTATCAGTCTCAAGTGCTACTTTTCTCTCTTTAATAACTTCTTGATTCTTTTTCACATCTTCAAGATTCTTTTCAGTCTTTTCTAATAAATCTTTTGATTTTTCAAGTTTTTCATTAGTATTATTTTTAGCTGTCTCAAGTCTCTCCCAAACATCAAAAGCTATGTTACTAGATATTGAAGAATTGACTGCTTTATCAAGTTTTTCTTTATCAATCTTTAATTTATTAACATAATCTTTAATTTTACCAACTATTCCGACATCTTTAATTTCAACTTCTCTTAGACTATCAAGCTCTTTTTCTAAAGTTTCAAGTTCAGTATCTATAGAAGAAAGTTTGTTTTCTAGATATGTCTTATATCTCATATCCATTTCTTTTTCTTCTACATTACTATAATCAGTATTATCAATTTTTTCTTTTAGTGTTTTATATTCACTATCTAGAGATTTAACTCTGTCATATGCAAATCCTACTGATATATTATCAGTTCCCTTAAGTGCTAGATTTGCTAGAAGTTCTATTCTCATTTTAACACTATTATAATCTTTTCCTTCTTCATAAGCTTTAAGTAAACTTCTACCTACCATCTCTGCATTATTTTCCCAGTTGGCCTGCCTCACTTTTAAATTATCAATGAGGCTTGTTAACTCCTTTTTATTAGTAGATGAGTTTTTTTCTTTCATGAGAGAAGAAATGCTATCTTTTGTCTTTTGTAACTCTATCTCACTATAGTTTTTAGACAAATCAAAACCTGCCTTTTTAACTAGTAGTTCAATAAGACTTACAACAGCCTCTTGACTAGTATTCATTCCAACCACCTTATTTTTCTATAAATATATTATCATAAATACTTGTCAATTACAATATCTTTTTTTTACAAATTTTTGACTAAAAAAAGACAATGTCAAGTAAATGTTCACTTGACATTGTTATTATCTTACAATAGCTTTTTTACCATAAAATACTATTACATATTCATATATATTATTTACTTTATCTAACACTAACTCTTTATAATATTCTTTTTCTTTCATTTGATTTATTCCTTCTTGTGCCTTACTATCCATATCACTTTCATTTTCACTTACTTTAAATTCTATTACTACGCCTTTTGTTCTATCAGTTCTCTCTAGCATTATATCATATCTACCATTTCCTGCTTCTCTATTTGATTTTACTATAAAGTTTTTATTGTTTAATAATATACTAAATAATCCTAGACTATACCCATGATAAAATGTTTCATAATAATCATAATAACTCATACTTGGCAACATTTCATTTATAAACTTTTCTATATATTCTTTATCATTGTTAAAAAATGAATCAATAAATTTTTCATAATCATTTGAAACAAATATATTACTATTAAATGTTATATTTGATAATATATTAGTCAAGTCAACACTCACTTCTTTATTTGGTATTTTAAAGTATTGTTTTTTTCCATAATCTTTTTCTTCTTCTTTATCAAATGTTACATATCCTGTTACTAATAATAAATTAAGTAAATTGTTAAAATTGTTTACTTCAGTAAAATTTGAATAAGTTATACTACTATCATATTTAAATATAATGCTGTTTCCTTGTATTAATTTTTCTATTTCTTCTTTATTAGATGTTTCATTTAATAACTTTTTAAGGAGTAAGTTACTTCCTGTATTCATCCAATATGGTTTTAAAACTTTTTCACTTGCATAGTTAAGTATGCTCCAAGGATTATATATATATAATCCACTAAAATTATAACCATCATAATATTCTTCTACTTCTTTAGTTAATTCTAAATTATAATTTTTTAGTAAAACTTCAGTTTCACTTTCAGTAAATCCAAAATATTCATTATATTGTTTACTCATTACATCATATACTACTAAGTTATTAAATGAACTAAATAGACTCTCTCCACCTATTCTTAATACTCCAGTTAAAACTCCCATTTTTAAACTATTGTTTCCTTTTAAAGCACTAGACAAAAGAGGTTGCATTAAATCCATTAATTCATCATAATAACCACATATATAACTTTCATTTATAGCAGCATCATATTCATCTATTAATACAATAACTCTTCTTTTATGAAATCTTTCTAACCAATTTGATAATAACTTAATTGAATCTTTATAATCATCTATTGAACCTTTTTCATTTTTAATTAAATTAAACTTTTCTTTTTCTATTTCATCTAAAACTTTTACTACATATTCTTTATCTCTATATATTTCTGATATTCTACTTTTTAACATATAGAAAGTTGAATTAAAACTACTACTCTTCAAATCTTTAAAATCTATACTTATTACAGGATAATTAGATAATTCATTATAAAATTCGCTTTTACTTATATACAATTTCTCAAATAGATTTTTATTTTCTTCTTTTTTATCTATATCAAAAAAATTTTCAAGCATTGAAATAAACAAGCTCTTACCAAACCTTCTTGGTCTTGGAAACAAAACTATTTCAGCTTTATTTCTAAGTAAATCTTCTATAGCCCCAGTTTTATCTACATAATAACAACCTTCATTTATTATTTTTTCAAAATCATCTTTTCCTATTGGTAATGGTTTCATAAAGTACACCTTCTTTTCTATTAATATTATACATGAATATAACCCCAAAATCAAAAAAGAAAATAGCCTTAAACTATTTTTCTATCTTTACCATCCTTAAATCCTTCAATTGCTCTTAACACCTCTATTGGCAATGTAAATATAACTGTGTTTGACTGATCACTGCTTAAATCGTTTATTGTTTCAAGTGTTCTTAAGTGCAATGCTCCAGGTGTCTTACATAAGTTTTCTGCTGCTTTCATTAAATTTTCACTAGCCTCTACTTCTCCATGTGCTTTAGTTATAACAGCTTGTTTTTCTCTCTCAGCCTCTGCTACTCTTGCAATTACTCTCTTCATCTCTTCTGGTAAACTAATGTCTTTTAACTCAACATTCTCAACCTTTATTCCCCACGGGTCAGTTGCTTCATCTACGATTTTACATATTTCTGTACTGATTTTATCTCTTTCACCTAATAACTCATCTAAACTTACAGAACCTACTGTATTTCTCATAGTAGTCTGAGCAAGTTGACTAACTGCATAATTAAAACTTTCAACAGCAAGTACAGCTTTACTGGGATCATTTATTTTATAATACAAAACTGCATTTATTCTAATAGACACATTATCTTTAGTAATAGCCTCCTGTTCAGGAACATCTACTGCTTTAGTTCTAATATCTACTTTTTTATAACTATCTATTATTGGTAAAATTATATTCCATCCTGGATTCATTATCTTTTTAAATTTACCAAATCTAAACATAATCCCACGTTCATACTCATTAATTTGTCTAATCGAACAAAGTAGTAACACAATTATTATTACAACTAATATTAATATCACTCTTCTTCACCTCCTCCAAGCCTTTCCTTTATATCAACATTACTAATAGAATCAAATCTCTTAGTTATTTTATCTGTAGTAATGTGAATATCTCTAACATCTTTACTAACTGTTTCTATATGAGTACTTAACTTATCCCATCTATCTTTATATCTCATAAACTCTTCACCAAGTTTATTAAGTTCACTATGTATTACTCCTGCATATTTATCTCTTTCCATTCCCATCAAAATTGCTTGTATTATTGTAAGTAAACTCATAAGTGTTGTAGGACTAGCTATATAAACTCTTCTTTCATATGCATAATTAATTAGGTTAGTATGATATGCATTTATCTCAGCAAAAATAGCCTCAGCTGGTAAAAACATAATAGCCTGCTCACTTGTCTCTCCATTTATTATGTATTTATCACTAATCGCATCTATATGTTTTTTAACATCACTTTCAAATAACTTCTCACGTGTCTTTCTCTCTTCAGAACTAATACCTCTTTCTAACATATATCTATAATTTTCCAAAGGAAACTTACTATCAATACAAATATGTCCTAAAGGGTTTGGTGCAAAAACAATTGCATCTGCTATTACTCCAGTACTAAGAGTATATTGCATTTTATAGATTTTATCATTATTTTCTCCAAACACACTACACAAAATCTGTTTTAAATTAACCTCTCCAAAAATACCTCTACTCTTTTTATCAGTTAAAACTGTTTGTAAACTAACTATATCACTAGACAATGTATCAATTTTCTTTTGTGCCTCATCTATTTTAGCAAGTCTTTCTAAAACACTAGAAAATGTCTTATTCGTCCTCTCAAAATTAACATCTAATCTTTCGTTTACCCTATCATTTATTTGATTAAGTCTTCTTTCTAACTTTTCATTCATATCACTAAAATCTTGTGTTAATTTACCAGATAAGTCAAATTTAAAATCACCTATTTCTTTAACCATATCAGTTTCGATTTTACTTAATTTTAAAGTTATATCACTTTCATTTACTTGTTTAATCTTTAAAAGTATTAATATTCCTATAATAACTAAAACTACTAATATACTTATAATTACATACTCCAACATATCTAAACTCCTTCTAATTTAATTATAGAGTGTCAAATATACGTTTGTCAATCTAAAAGAAAAACAAATCTTAATAATCTAAAAAAATAACTTATATATGAAATAATCTATTTATTTACATATACAGTTATTCTTTATTTTTCCTTTATTTTTGTTCTTTTTACTAAGAACACAACTACAGCAAATACTAAAACAATACATACTATTAATAATACTACCCTTACTGTGTTACTTTCTAAAATATTAGTAGTTTTTTGGTTTTCTATATTATTTTCACTTGTTAAATCTACATATTCTCCATCAGGTTCTTTTTCATTTTCTTTTACAGGTTCTACATAAAAGTTTTCTATCCAACCAGCTGTACCATCTTCTTTAACAATGTAGTACCATTCCTCATCTTCATTAATATAGTATCTATAACGTATTCCAACATCATCATTATTTCCTACACTTCCTACTACATCAGAATTAAAATTCGGTAAAGAATTAAGTTCTTTTTTATAATTAGGATTATTAGAATTAATATTAACTTTAGATTTAGTATCATAAAATTTACTTTGTTCTAATATATCTTTGACTTTATCATCAGCATTTCCAGCTATCCAAACTTTTTGTCCATTATAATTTACGTAATACCAAACTGGTTCGCCATAGTATCCACCATCATAAACATCATAAACAATTGATAATTCTATTCCTTTTTCCAAATTTACAGATGTTTTACTAGTTAAATCAAAAGGCTTACTATAAACATAAACATTATCAGTAAGTATAAATACCCGTCTATC
The DNA here is from genome assembly GCA_964457135.1 of uncultured Muribaculaceae bacterium. Classification (GTDB taxonomy): domain Bacteria; phylum Bacillota_I; class Bacilli_A; order RF39; family UBA660; genus MGBC139354. The sequence goes on along the minus strand of CAYWED010000037.1, from coordinate 4,192 downwards.
TTTCACTTCTTCCCTTATAGCTGAAATAGGATCACGTGAAGAATCATCAATAATAAGCCAACCCTTTGTTCCTTTATATTCTACATAAAGTGCATCACCAACACCAATATATTCATATGTAAGAATTGTTCTACTTGGTATATTAACAGATATACTTTTTTCATCATTAGGATTAAAATATAATTCCATTATACTCTACATAAGCCCATTCTTTATCTTCGTTATCAGTATATTCATAAGTAATCACTGTTCCTTTTGATATACTAAAGTCTCCTTCTACTTTATCATAAGCCTCTGATGGTCCTTTACGCATTTCAGTATCATCTATTATGTAAACAGTTTGTGGTTCTTTTAGTTTGTAAATATTACTTAAATCAGCTTTATCATCTACTAGTTCTACATCATCTAAACTAATCTTTCCTTTTTTACCATTATATTCATTATGACCAAACAAATGATATTCTTCATTAGGCAAACTGTCATAAGATTCCCTATTCACAGTTAATTTTGTTTTATATGGTACTACAAGTGTAATTTCATCTATCTCTTGTTGCTCAATACGTTCAGACAATAAATCACCCATATACAATTTAATGCCATTTGGGTTGGTAACAATAACTTCATATGATTTAACATTCCAGCCTCCTTCACCACAACTCATAGCACTAACAAATACTGGAAATACAAATGCGCACACTAGTACTAAAATAACCTCCATTAATTTTTGTTTTCTCTTCATTCTTTACTCCTCTTTTCATATCTAACTTAAAACATTTTTTCTACTTTTCAAGTCCACTTCCAAATTCCTCATTATATTCACTATTATCATATGAAAAATCAAATACTAAATCATCAGTTATTTCAAACATTTCATTAACTCTACTTCCATCTGAATAAGTCTTTTCAAAAACTATATAACTATTATGATTTTTCTTACTATTAAAATAATTTTTATATACTCCATAACTTAAACCAGTAAAATAAGCACCATTATCTAAAACTTCTTTTGTATTTATTCCAAAATATTCTATTATATCTTCACTACTAAACATCCTAAATCTCATAGATATTAAAGGATTGGTTTCCATTTCTTTACCATATTTAGCTTTATAAAATTCATTTAAATTAGCCATTAGCTCCATATTTAACTCTTCTAAATTATCACTGAAATTACTACCTTTAGAATATCTTATACTATGATATAAAGACAATGTTTCCATAAAATTACTACATACCTTCTCATCTGGAATAATTTTATACAAAGATTTCATTATTTCTGTTTTATCTCCAGTAAATTCAAAAGTTCTAAATGGTTCTACACCAATTATATCCATTAAAGTTCTAATATAATTAACAATATCTCTATAAGCACTATCATATGCAATTTCATTTGTTATAAAATAATCATTATTAATTATTGTATTAACTGCTTCAACTAAAATTGAATCATTATTAGCAGGTTGAAACATATGTAATAGTTCATGTGTAAGTGTACTAGCATCTACTTCACTTATATTTTTTACATTACTGTAATCAATAAAATTACATCCAAAATAGTAAGCTCCCGCATACCAATCATCACCTTTATAAGTAAAATCAACCGTTTTTACTAAATTAAAATAAGTTTCCAAATCTATTCTATTAAGATTATCCTCTATAAATGCTTCCATATTATAAAAAGTTACTTTTTCTTCTGGTAACATATTTGGATTTTTAAGTAATGCCCTTATCATTAAAGAATGAATATCTGCTCCTTTTTCTTCTTTCTTTTGCTCACTAGATATATCACTATTAGTAGTAACATTTTCTACTATTTCATTATCTACATTATTTTTTTTAAATTCTTCTTCTACTTCTATAATTGAAACTACATTTTCATCATTACTTACTAAATTATTGCTAGCATCAACAACAGGAGTTAATGTTAAAGAAAGGTTAATAGAGAGTAATACTACAACTACTTTACTACCAATATTTACAATTCTTTTATAAAAACCATTATTTTTTATATCAAAGTTAATAGCAAAATATTCATTTTGATTATTAAAAGTTGTGTTAAATTTCTCTAGTATATCTTTATTAAAAGGTGTAAACATATAAATACCTTTTACTTTATCTTTAAAAATATCTAAATAAGTATTATTAAATCTTATTCTATGTATAAAATCTGCCTTTGTTGGTACAAGACTATTTATAACTTTATTAAATACTCTTTTGTCTTCTAAAGTTATATCTAAGCTATTATTTACTTTAAATAAAATTTTCCCATCTTCCTTACTTACTAAATAATTCTTATTATTGTAATCAAATTTTATTAATACTTGCATTTTTTCTCCTTATATTTTTATATTAATATTTATATTTATATTTGTTGTTGTCAATCAAAAAAAGACACTTAAAATGCCTTATTAATCAATTTTATCTAAAGGAACAACTTTTAAAGTATATCCAAGAGGAACTAATAATTTAATTAAAGTTGAAGCAGTAGGAAGTCTCTTAAAAGTTTCAATTTTAGCAATTGAAGGTTGAATAATGCCAGACTTCTCACTAAGTTCTCTTTGTGTCATTCCAACTTCTTCTCTCAATTTTATAGTTGCAAGAATTATTTCTTTATATATTTTTTTAGCCTCTTCCTCTTCAGGAGTAAAATTAAACTCTTTTCTTACATCTTCCCAATTTTTAAATTTATTCATCTTCCTCACTCCTCTTTATATAATCTTTTAAATTTCTCTCAGCTTTCTCTATTTCTCTTATAGGTGTTTTTTGTGTTTTTTTCATAAAAACTGAAAGTAAAATTATTTTATTATTTTGGACACTCGCAAATAATATCCTATCCTTAAGTGGTCTAAGTTCCCATATTTTTCTAGTTAATTTCTTAATATATGGTTCTCCCAAAGATAAACCTTTAATAGATAATAAATCCAAATAACAGTCTATCTTATTAATCTTAATCCTGTTATCTTTAACATTATCTCTTAAACTTTCAAAATAATTATATACTTCACTTTTTTCCGTTTTTATATTCATAAATCTCTATCTTATACAAAATATTCACTTCCTATCCAACGACACATTCATTATACCTCTAAAGGTATCAAAAAGTAAAGTGCAAACCTACCTTACTTTTAACTTTTTAGACAAAATAATATCATTAATTATCAGTTTCATTCAAAGGAACTACTTTTAAAGTGTATCCAAGTGGAACTAATAATTTAATTAAAGTTTGATATGTAGGAACTCTTTTAAAATTTTCTATTTTAGCAATAGAAGGTTGTACTATTCCAGTTATCTCACTAAGTTGTTTTTGAGTAAGTCCTGCTCCTTCGCGAGCCTTAACAATTGCTTCTATTATTTCTTTTTCAGCCTTTATTATTTCTCTTTCGATTCTCATCTCTTCCTCTTCTGGACTAAAATTAAATTCTTTTTTTACATCTTCCCAACTTCTAAACTTACTAATTTTACATCACTCCTTTATTACTATTCTAACGACACATTCATTATACCTTAAAAGATATTAAAAAGTAAAGCATAAACTTACCTTACTTTTAACTTTTTAGATAAAACATAACTTATAATATACATAATAACAAGTATAACTCCTACTTTAATTAAAATCATAGGATTTTTTAAACTATCGAGTAGACTTACTCCAATATAACCCCAAAAATAAACTAGTGATATTTTACCTATCATTATTGCATACAAATATTTCTTAGTATCTACTCTAGAAATACCAGCTGCAATATTTATAAGAAAAGCCGGAGTAAAAGGAATAGCAATCAATAATACTAAACTAGAAAATTTCATATTACTAATCATATCCATAAACTTTGAAAGTCTAGGAGCATTTTTAAATCTATTATATAATCTTATAGAAATTCCATTTTTAAATATATAAAAAGATAACATACATCCAAGTACTGTAAAGACCCAAGAAATTACAAAACCAACTATACTACCAAAAGTCATAAAATTAAGAGTTATAAACACAGACAAAGGAAGCACAGGTATAATTGATTCAAATAATATAAATACACACCCCAGTATTGCACCCCAACTACCAAGCACATTTAATAATCCAGTTATTACATCATCTACTACTTGAAATATTTCCATAATTATTACTCCTTCGCCTACATGGTAGTGTGTAAGGTTTATACCACTACCACTTAATTTTTCCTTATATTCCCTA
>CAYWED010000036.1:0-12951 GCA_964457135.1 uncultured Muribaculaceae bacterium | reverse complement strand
TAAATACTTAACAAGCTCAGTTTTACCACTACCAGTTTCACCACTTACTATTATGTTACAGTGTCCCTCAACACATTTAAACAAAAAATCATGAAGTGGTAGTGAAACATAATTTTCATTAATTAATTTTTCTTTATTAAGTCTAATTTTTGCAGGTGTTTTACGTATAACACACGCAATACCATTAGTAGCAATACTTTCATGTAAAAAGTTAAGACGTAATTCTGCACTCTCTGCATCAAGCATTGGATGAGCCATATTAAATGTCTTACCCATTACATTAGAACATTGGAAAGCAATCTTTTCCATAAGTTGATTATTTATACTAGGAACATCTACTCTATAGACACCTTGTTTTAAACTCTTCAAATGAATTTGTCCACCATTTGAATAAGAAATATCTGTAATATCATCATTATCTAAAAATTCTCTTAATGGTCCAAAATCAATTTGGTCAAATATAGTATTATTCATGACTCTTTCCAACTCCTTTTTTATTATTTATTGTATAGTACCAATATTTCCTGTGTTACTTTGTTCAGGTAATATAACAGTTTTACTTAAAATAAAATCTTGTATATATTCACTACTTACAACAGTAGCACCTGGATTTGCACTATAACTAGCATTTCTTGGTACTGGTATAATCTCTCCACTTAAATATCCAGCTTTTCTTAGAAGTAAATGCATATCTTCTGGAACAGCAAATATTAAAGCAGAAGGTGTTCTAAGTTGTGCACTATTTTCAAACACATGATTACCAGATGAATCTTTAACAGCTAAAACTTCAATACTTTCGATTAATTTACCTAATATTAATTTTCCAGTATCATCATAAGCTGCATAATATAAGTCAATATAATTTCCTGGGAAAATTGAATTACCATAAGTTGTTTCAGTATTAACATTCAAACTTACTACAGTATATCCATCAGGTATATCTGCAAAGGCTGAATCAGGCATTTGTGCCCATGTAACTAATGTATTATGATAGAATAAACTTCCAGCAGGGATTACAGTATTGTAGTTAGCATACATACCAACAATCTCATTAATATTAGTAACAACGTTACCTTTCATCATAACATTAGGAATTTCAACCCATCCAATCATCTCTTCAGTAATCAATGTTCTTGGTTGTATTTCTTCTTTAGCATAAGGTACAGTTACTGGTCTTGTTGCTTGATTAATTCTATACCTATATCCAAAAAACAAAATAAGAACAATAGCTAAAACACATAGTATTGTAATAGTGTTTTTATTACCAAAAAACCTCTTCAATGAAATCAAAAAATTATTCATAAACTCCTCCTATCTTAATATCTTTATTATAAACTAAAAAATATATAAAATCAATTGATTAAAATCAACTTGTACATTTCTATACTTCTACTAAGCTATATGTAATAGGTATTATGTCTTCTTCACTCACAAATGTTGCTATAAAGGTATCTTGTTCTTTTGAAATAATTATTCCTATAGTTTTGTTGTGAAATGTTTCTTTAATGTGTAAGTCAACTAAATCCATGTAAAATTTAATTTGGGATTTATCTTCTTTTTTAAGTTCTCGCATTTTTAGTTCTATAACTACAAAACAATTAAGTTTATAATTAAATAATAGAATGTCTATGAAATAATTAGAATTATTGTGAGTAATTTTGTACGCATTTCCAATAAGGGCATAACCATTACCTAGTTGCCTAAAAAAGGCTTGTAGTTCACTTAATATTTTAAGTTCTAGTTCTTTCTCACTATTTATACTCTCATTCTTATTTAAACTTATAATTATAGGATTCTTAAGATTAGTTAAAACATTTATATTATTCTTTGAAACTACAATATCTATTTTATCTTTCTTATCAACTAATCTCTCATATGAATTAGATTTTATTTCCTTAATTAACTCACGAGAACTTAGATTATGTTCTATACATAAGTTAATATAATAATTTCTTTTATTCTCATTTTTTATCGGTAATATAATTCTAATTTGAGTCCAATTCAATTGTTGGCGCACTGCGCCAAGTTTTGGAAAATATATATAAAATTATCTAAATCTTGATAAGTTTGTATAATCATAACCATAACCATTACCATAAATTTCAGTAAATTTACTAGTCCACTCTTTTATAAGGCTATTACCATATTTAGCTCTTAACTCACCACCTTGTGCTTCTACAATAAGTCTTCCTATATTCCAGTAGTTATTTAAAGTATCAGAATTATCTTCTAGAATTCTTGCTTTTTTGTTTATTTCATTTTTTATTATTATATGCTCTATTTCTTCATAATAATTATTATTCACAAATGTATTCATCTCCTCTAATACTTTATACGACAAAAATATATAAAAATACTTTTATTTTTTTTAACTTTTTTTATTTGACGTAAAATTTTCTACAAAATTAAACAAATTTTACATCTATCATCTACATACTTATTTACATAAAAGTGTTAATAAATTTCCACCAGCTATGCTGGTGGTTTTTCTGTTTCGCCTAAAAGGCTTTACTACTGGCCACCACTGAAGTGGCCTTTTGACTGCCAGAAGCAACTCTTACTGGCTACCCTTTAAAAGGGTCAAAGTCTTCAAATGTCATTTGTTGACTTAATTTATCTTCCTTTAATTGATTTGCTATATACTCTTTTATTTTCTTTGTATTTTCTCCTACCGTATCTACATAGTATCCTCTACAACAAAATTCTCTGTTTCTATACTGAAATCGTATATTTGCCCACTTGCTGTATATTATTAAACTACTTTTTCCTTTTAAAAAACCCATAAATGATGATACACTATATTTCGGTGGTATTTCTACCAACATATGTATATGGTCTGGACATACTTCTGCTTCTATTATTGTTACACCTTTCCATTCACATAGTTGTCTTAGTATTTGTCCTATTTCTAATCTTTTACTTTCGTAAAAAACCTTTCTTCTATACTTTGGAGCAAATACTATATGATATTTACAATTCCATGTTGTGTGTGCTAAACTTTTTATATCGTTTATTTGAATATTTTTCATTAAACGTCCTCCTTCTATTATATTGTTGCTCCTTGGCAGTCGCAACAAATATTATAATAGAAGGAGTTTTTCTTTTCAACTCATCGGTAAACCTTCACCGAACCCCCAGACTATCTGGGGGTTTTCTTTAACAAAAAAGGCATTCCATCTAAGGAATAACCTTTATCAATTATTTTCATAAAATTTACTCTCAGGATACTTAGTTTCCAGTATTCCACTTAATAAAGTTACAACATCAAAGTCTACTGTTGAATCACTAGTAACTTGATATTCTTTTGTTGCTGTTTTTATTCTTACAGTAGCTTTTGGAGGTGTTTCATATATCTCATAAAACTCAATTGTATATGTTTTTGTAGAATTAATACTTTCACTAAATCTTCTAATAAAATTTTCTACAAATTTTTCTTTAATAATTCTTATATCTCCATATCTCGTATAGACACCATAATCTATTGAATCAATCATAGCTGCTTCCATAACTTCTTTAGTAAGGTAATAATCTTCTTCACTTGTACTTGTCAAATCCTGTACAATAATCATCACTACTATTATAAATATTCCTAATATTATTAGTAAATACGTCCAAAACGATTCTTTCATGACTCTTCACCTCACCTATTATAATTATATAAAGCACTATTTGGAATAGTTTTATCTTTAGTAAAATATTCACTATACTTATCACCTAGTAATCCTCTTAGCTCAGTATCTAAGAATTTACTAGAACAATTAAAGCCTTCACAATTTATTGAATAATCTAAATATTTATTATTAGAATTATATTTTTTAATTCTACGTCTTGCTTCTGGACTTAAAGTAATTGTATATTGTGGAGTTTCAAACCATATTTGTTCATTCAATTTTTGAATTTCTTCAATTACTTGAACAGCGTTGCTAGTTGTCCAGTTACTTCCTATTCTTCTAGTTACTCCTGTCAAACTATTTTGATTTTGTGGACTATATTGACTTTCTGGAAATACATCATTTAAATCAATGCTTCTAAAATATACTCCCAAACTTGTATTTTCCCCATCATCAGGATAGCATTCTTCACTTCCGGTACAATCATAACAAACATGATAATCATAATCACAATCATATACTGTTAATTCATTAGTAACATTATAAGGACATATTACTGTTCCTCCAGAAAGTTGACCATAAGTAGTAGGTATAGGTGGAACTGTTGAATAAGATGGATACATTCCACTAAGGGCAGTAGCAGGCACAGGCCAAATTCTATCAGGAAAAGATAAATATCCAACTCCACCATTACCATTTACAATTTGTCCAGTATATATTCTAGTTGAGAAAGATGCACCTTGATACACTCCAACTTCTGCCTTTGCCTTCATTGTTGTTGTCGAAGATTTGCTAACATTTAACGGTTCGTTTACACAAACACCAGTATATCCTCCGCTACAATAGAAGAAAGGAATTTGTTCAAAACTATCTCCACCTAAATTATCTAAATTTCCTTCACATCCATTACATATTTCTTCTTTTTTAGCATCATCATGTTGAGTTGAATCATGCCAAGGTCCAGCAGTAGAAGTAAGAGCAGATATAGACCAAGTTTCATGATTATGGATACCATTATGAAAATAATCAAGATTAAATCCGCTAGTAGGAACAACAATATTCATTGTTTCATTATAATTATTTAAAGTAACAGAAGTTGTATGTCCTCCCATTGCAGTTTCATAACTTCTTCCTTTGTACCACTCTGGTGTCTGCATAAAATAACAATCTTGTAAAATTTCAAGTAACTTAGCTCTTGCATTTAATGCTCCAATATATCCATTGGTAGCAGCAACTTTTTGTTTTTGAACATAAGCAGGATCTCCTGGTACAGGTTGAGCGGTTATGGCATCCCCTACACAAACTTGATAAGAGTAATATCTACCATTACGGTCAGGTCCACCTGTTCTAGTTTCATAAAAACTTTGTACACTACCATAAGCACCATCTGAAGCAGTATGAGAATCAATAGAACAATTAGGACTATATTTAGTAGGATTACAATGACCATGTGGAGAAGGATTTCCCCAAGTATAAATCATACCATTAGGTCCTACACAAGTTCCTTTACATCCACAAGTTGGTCCATTTGGTTTTTCATCAGGAACAGGATTATTTGCCTCTATGCTCCACCACATTGTCATATTACTCCAGGCACTTGCAACAGCCATATTAGCAGATAAATATGCTTCTTTCCATTTTTCATAATCTAAAACACCAGTACCTTGTTTAGTTAGTTCTAATTTAGTACTAAGCTGGTTACCACTTGCACCAGATACAGTATGCTTAAAAAATCCACCAGCCCTTGTAGAAGCCCCACTTCCCATATAAGTATAATCAGCTATCATTCTCCAAGCAGTATTACAAGATGTACCAGAAGTTACAGGAGCTAAAATAGAACACATCTGAGGATCCTCAGCTTTTCCTCCTGCATCACATTCTCCTAAACCACCAGAAGTAGTTAATGGACAAGTAATAGGTTCATCACATTTTACAATTTCTAAATCTTCTAATTTTACGTCTTCAGTAGGCATAAAAGGTTGCCAAGAGTTTCCTACCTTGGCCCAAAGTACAGTAACAGAAGAACCATTCATAGGAAATCCACCATTTTGAGTTGCAGCTTTATAAAAATCAACTGCTAAAGAATAAACGGCATTTGTCTTATTATTTCCACAGTTGTTTCCACAATAGCTATCACCATAATTGCCTGCAGCTATATCTTGTGCATCTGCGTAAACATCTTTTGCTCTTTGACCATTTCCAGATTTAAGTCCTCCCTCTTTTGTATCGGCATAATATCTAACAGCTTGTTGAAGAGCAGCTTGCACTTCAGCTTTAGAAAGATTACTATAATCAGACGCTTTAAGTCCACCCATATCAATTCCCTGCGATACAGCACTAGCCATTTGAACCATTGCTCCATAACTACAGTTACCATCCGCACTATTAGTACACTTAGATAAATCCCAAGCCCACTGTTGTTGTAAAGCTAAATCATTAGTATAAGTTCCAGTTGATTCAAATACTTTACCAGCAGCCAAGCAAAGAATAGGATTACCATTTTGATCTTTATAAAGTGTCTCGCTTGTATAACCGTTTCTCGCATTAGGAGAACCTACATTAACAGTTTCTCCTACAGAAATTCTTGTTTCTATATGTTTCCCAGCATTATCTAAATTTGTACTTGTTATTTCTCCATGCTCAACAGTTACAGTACAATTTTTACCATCTATAACAACATCCCTAATAGGAGCTTCCTCTGCAAATAAACTTAATGGTAACAACCCACCAATAAAAAATCCAAAAGCAAGTATTTTTTTAAACTTCTTATTCATTACTTTTCCCCCTATTAAAAATAACGATTCTTATTACAAAGATAATAACTATTATCAAAATAGGTATTAATATAAAAATCCAATATTTACCCAAACTCTCTACCAATTTATCACCAGTTGTTTTATTAGCTTCAATAACATCTTCTCTTTCTTCTTTAATTAATTGTTTAAATTCCTCAGGAGTTTTACTATTAGCATCATAAAATGGATCACACACTTTCAAATCCTTATTTTCTGTACATAATTCACTATTAGTATAAGAATTATAAGATTCGGTCTTAATTGATTCTTCTCTTAAAAGTTCATTACATTCTCCACTACTAGCATATACCTTAACTTTTATATTAACACGCATATATATAGAAGGCGATTCAATTTTTAAAACACCATTATCACTATCACTATAATTTAAAGTTTCCTCTTTATTATTATAATCATTTGTAACCAAAACGCTCATACCCTCTTTTAGATTACTAACAACAGCATACACCTTAACAATCTCATAATCTTCATCATATCCCTCATTATTTACATCCGGAACGTGAACTTCTTGAACAGATTTTTCAGTACTAACTGTAATCTTGCTAGCATCTTCTTTCTTAATGCTACAATCAGCTCTTAGCTCTAAAGAATAAACAAACAAAGAAAAAATAGCTAACCCTAACAATAAAACTTTTTTCATACTTTCACCTCACTACTTTAATCTAATTATAACAAACACATTTGCTTTACACAATATTTATTTGAAATTAACTAAATGCCATGTTTTACCTTTCTAAAAATTACACTACATATTCCAAATGTAACAAAACTCGTTACTATCACTATTATAAGAGGAATATATATTTTTTGTAAAAACTTGATACTCTTATCTAAAAAATGTTCTTGATTATTTATTTTCTCCTTTTTATTATCATTATCTTCTTTCTGCTTATTTTGCTTATCTATTATATCTTTATTAATAAGATTACTAAAAGTCTTATAAGATAATTCATAATCTAAAAACCTATTATTACAAACAATTAAATTCTCATGTCCTATACATCTATTATTCCCATAATAAGGATTTAAATAAGGGATATTAACAGACAAACTTCTCAAATTTTTACCACTACAATTATTACTTGAACTAGACACCACAGTTGCTCTAAATTGTGTCCCTGGATCTAAATCAGTTACAACAGCTTCACTACCATTAGAATTATAAACACTATTACCCTCAGTAACAAACAAACTGCTAGGCAAATTTAAAATTGTCATACTAAACTTACCAGTACTTTCATTATAATCATAATGAGTACTTACATGACTTGCTAAAGAATTTAGTTCTTTTAACTCTTTATAAGAACACTCAGCATTTAAAAATATTATATTACTAAAAAACAAAACACCAAATAACATTACTTTTTTCATTGATATTCCTCTCTATTCTATAAAAATTTTATCATAAAAATACTAAAATATCAAAAAGAAAAATTATTATTTGTAATACTATTAATTTTATGATAATATTCTTATAGAATAAAAGGTGGTCAAAATGTTTGGAGATATCAAGACAATTAATAAAAACTATGCAATAGTAAATTTACAAAAAGATTCCAAATTACTTGGAGATTTATTAAATTTACACGTAGTTTTTGAAGATAATGATAAAAGAATATTAGGAGAAATAGAAGATGTTGGTGAAGGTACTGCAAAAATAAATTTTCTTGGGGAGATAAGTGATACTAACTTTATAGGTGGTTTAATTAAAAAGCCTAACTTAGATGCTAGCCTTAGAGTTATTAATGACACTGAACTAAAAGTTTTAGTTGGTGGGGATAATGAATCATTTCCTTTAGGAGTATCTCCACTATATAAAAACTTTCCAGTAAATGTTAATTTAAATGATTTCTTTTCAAATCATGCTATTATAGTTGGTAACTCAGGTAGTGGTAAAACTTACGGAATATGTAGAATACTTCAAAATGTTTACATTATGAAAGGTCTACCTTACAAAGCAAACATGTTTATATTTGACTCTTACGGTGAATATATAAATGCTTTTAAAGACTTAGACAAAATTAACACAAACCTACATTACAAATTGATTACTACAAATAAAAGACTTGTAAATGAAGCAAAACTTGAAGTGCCTATTTCACTTTTAACTCTTGATGATATATTGAATTTATTAGATGCTACTAAGTATAGTCAAATATCTATAGTAGAGCAAACAATAGAATTAGCTAAAATATTTGCAAGTAATTCTAAAGAAGTAAATGATTATAAAAACCACTTACTTGCAAAAGCCATTACATCAATAATGTACACAAACCAAACAAGTGCAAAAATAAGAGACCAAATTTTTGACATAGTGTCAAACACACACACACAAGAAATAAGTTTAGACGCAGTTGTTCCTGGAATTGGATTTACTAGAGTATTTAGACATTGCTTCGATATAGACTCTGAAGGAAGATTCGCAGAACGTACAATTATAGCTGAATATATAGAACAATTTATCCAAGAAAATCGTAATTGGAATATAGATACAACTAATGTTACTTACGGATTAAAAGAGTTAGAAGTAGCGCTTAACTTTACTTTGTTTAGTGAAAGATATTTACTTAATGCTGATATGTATGATGAAGCAATAAGTCTTAAAGTAAAACTTCATAATTTAATAAATAGTAGTAATGCTGAATTCTTTACTGATAAAAGATATAATTCTATAAAAGAATTTATAGCATATTTAGTTACTACAAAAGATGGTAAAAAAGCCCAAATAATAAATATTAACTTGGAAGATGTTGACGATAGATTTGCAAGAACTATAACAAAAATATTTTCTAGACTTTTCTTAACATTCGGAAAAACTAATGAACCACGTGCAAGTATTCCTATTCACATAATATTAGAAGAAGCACACAGATACGTTAAAGAAGGAGATGACGTTAATCTACTAGGTTACAACATATTTGAACGTGTTGCTAAAGAAGGAAGAAAACATGGAGTTATACTTGATTTAATTACTCAAAGACCTACAGATTTAAACGGAAATGTTATAAGCCAAGCAGATAATTTCATTATATTTAAGATAACACACCCACAAGACTTAGAATACATTACTAAAATGATACCTAACATGAGTGCTGACATAATTGAAAAACAAAAAAGCTTACAGCCAGGAACTTGTGTAGCATTTGGAAGAATATTAAAAATACCTATGATTATCAAAATGGAAAAAGCATCTCCTCCACCAGAAAGTTCAAACGCTGATATATTTAATAACTGGATGGTTAAACACGAAGAATAAAATACAAAACAATAACCGCAAATTCTTGGTTATTGTTTTTTAATTTGTGTTTATATTTATTCACTTATCAAAACAGCATGTATAGCAAGTCTTCTATTATTACTTCCTGAGCAAGTTGAAAGTGTCAATATTTTGTCATTAACACCAACATTTACATTAAAGTTATAAATACTCCTATCTTTAATCATATTTATAAAATTCATAAATTCATTGTCATCATAAAAATTAACTTTTAAATAATCAGTTGTATAATCGGTCTTATACATAGCAAAAATCTTCCATTTCATCTCTTTACCTACTGTATTAAATGTTATTATTTGATTCTCTTTATTCAAATACCAACTCTTATTAGTAGTACTCTTTAAATCTCCAAACATATACCCTGTTCTTAAATTATGCCCATATATAACAGTATTTCTACTTAAATTAACCGCGTCATTTCTATAGTCCATAAAAATCCATCCAGTAGTATATGATTTACGATAAATATCATGTCCTAAATAATACTCATTATCATCCCCTTGTGTAACTGCATAATTTACTTTTGTATTATTTACTTTAAGCCATCCAACAACATCATTATTAATTTTAAGTAATTTGTCAAAACTTGTCGGTACATTTGCATACCAGTTTACATATTCTTTTGGCTGTTCTGCTTCACTTGGCGTTGGATTCACTTCTTCAACTGGAGGATTTATATCTTCATCATTTATTTCATCTATAATTATTTCATTTTGCTCTCTACTCTCTAAAAGCTCATTCTCTAAAATTCTTAAATTAAGTAAATTTATATACTCATGATATTTATCTGAAACTATTAAAATCAAACTTATATATAGAATAATAACCATACTTAATTTCATCCCATTAAGAGTTAATTGCTTAAAAATATTATTTTTAAAAAACTCATTTGAATAAATAATTCTAATCTCTCTTGTCTTTTTACTACTATACTCCTTATTTAATTTTCTTAAATGATTTGCTCCCTTACTAATAACACTAGCATTCTCTTCATTCTGATGTATAAAAATATCCACATCTAAAAAGGCATTTTTATCTAACTTTTCTATAATATAATCAATTACCTCATTTGAATAACAATATAAATGTATAAGTTTTAAAGAATTATTTATTTTTAAAAAAGCTTCTAAATTATAATAAACTTCATCTTCACTATAAAAATTGATTATTTTTTTATAATATATTTCTTTTAAATTCTTAAGATTATTAGAACTAACAAACAAAGAGTTAAATACTAGATTATTATTAAACTTAATAGATATGTTTTTTTCTGCGAATAAATGAACATAATCACTAGGCATAAAATAACACTCAATTGATTCAAGACTATCACACTCTAATAACTGATTCATTACTTTTGGACTTAATGATTTACTAACGTCAAAAACGACATTTTTAGTACTTAGCAAATGAAATATACTAAAGAATGACTCAAAATCATTAAATACTACTTTATTTATTTTATAACTTAAAAAATAATTTCTCACAGATTCTTCATTATTCTTTAAATATCTAATAGTATAATATAAAATATTATCATGCATCTTATTAGTATTAATGTATTCATTCTTTACATTAGTTTTCTCAATTACAAAAGAATCAAATTTTACACAAATACTAATAACCTTCATAATATTCTCCTATCCTATTATTATATTAACACAAATAGACATCTTTATAAAGTTTCTTTTTATTTGATTTTTATCATTTACATGTTATAATTAGACTATAATAAGGAGGAAGAAATGAGAAAGAAAATATTAATGGGCGCTTTAATATTGAGCGTGAGTCTATTTGGAGCCTTTTCTTTAAGTGCTGCTAATAATAGAGTTGAAGTTGTAAGTGAAAACGATGCTACCAAACAATTAAGTCCTGATGGAATGCGTATATTAAATACAATAAATACAGGAAGAAGTGATTTAGTTAATGGTAATGTTGCAATAGACATTATAATTGATAACTCAAAGAACACTGAAGTATTTTATGTTCTAGATAACAGTGCTGAAATGGGAACTATTAAAAATAGTGTTGTAGATTCAATTAAAACTGGAGCACTTACTTTAGAAGGACTAGCAAATGTTAAACAAGGAATAGTTACTACAAATGAAGGAAATGTTTCACTAGTCAACTTAGATAGTGCTAACATAGGAATGCAATTAGAAAACATTAAATCAAATACTTCTAATGGAAATAGCCAAGTATTCGATTTAATTAATAAAGCAGCTGAAAACTTCACAAATACTGCTGAAGTTAAAGTTATAGTTGTAACTCTTGCATCAATGCCTACATTATCTAGTACTGATGTTACTGAATTAACAACAAAAATTGATAACTATGCAAAACAAGGAATCAAAATCATAGTATATGGAATTAATTTAACTAATCAAACAAATTTCCAAACTATATTCGCTTCAGTAAAAGATAATAAATTTGGCGGAGTTTATGAACTTACAAATGACAAACTTGGAGAAATAAATTTCTTATCAAATGTAATGTCATATTTACCTAGTCCAAAACCAGCGATTGCTACTACAATTACATATGATAATTACATTATAAATAATTTTGAAATTAAAGATGTAGTTGCTAGTCAAGGTAGAGCATCATACGATTCAGCTACAAATAGAGTTATATGGGAAATAGAAACAATACCATCTAATCAAGTAGTAACACTTACATATTTCTTATCACTTAAAACAGTTGTAGATGAAAGTATAATTGAAAGCATAAACTTAAGAACAAATAGACAAATAGTTGTAACTCAAACTGGTCAAGAAATCGGAACATATCCTGCTCATGATAAAATAGACGACCAAATATGTAGCCCAACAATAAGAATACTAAAAGAAGCAATTGACAATCCTAAAACTGGAATGGTTGATTACATTATTGGTGGTTCTTGTATGTTAGCAGTAGCACTTATAACTATTGTTATACTAAATAGAAAAAACGAATTCAATAGAATATAAAAAGAGTCTAGTTTAGAAATAATCACTTAATTTCTAGACTACCTCTTTTTTTCATGTACTTAAATCTAATATTTAAGAGAGTGTAAAAAACTTTGTGTAAAGTTACCTATCTTCTTTTAACTTTTTTATTTCTGATATTGATAACTTTGTTATTTTTGCTATTTTTTCTTCGTTAATTCCATCTAAAACCATTTCTTTGGCTATTTCAATAGTTCTTTCTTTACGACCAATAGTTATTCCTTCTCTTTGTGCTTCCTCTACCTCAGTCTCTCTATCAC
>CAYWED010000035.1:0-13046 GCA_964457135.1 uncultured Muribaculaceae bacterium | reverse complement strand
AAATAGATATCTTATATCTTTTTCTTAAATTAAAAAAACTGTCCGGTAGTAAGTTTATGTGGTACAGTAATTCAAGGGGGATTTGAAATGCTAAATGAAGAAATAATGAATATTAGGGTTGGAGAAAATGTAAGAAAGTATAGAAAGTTATATAGTGCTACTAAAGAAGAACTTCCTCAAAGAGAACTAGCAGAGAGGATTGGAACTAGTACTGCTTTAATTGGTGCTTTGGAAAGTAAAAAGAGTAGTCAGGGTATAAGCATATATAACTTATGGAAAATAAGTCAAGTATTAGGAGTATCAATAGATAAGTTTTTTGAATAGGAGAGATGTTTAAATATTTTCTCTTCTTTTCTTTTTAACGTAAACAAAGAATTAATTATTTACACATATATTGTAAATTGTATTTGAATTTTGTAGAAAATTTTACGTAAAGAAAAGTTTGTATAAAAAATAAAAAGCGTTTTTCTATATTTGTGTCGTATAAAGTATTAGAGGGTATTCTATATATCCACTTTAAGAAAGGAGTGATTTATTATGAACCAAAACAAATTAGAAACAATAACAAATTTATTTGAAGGAGCTGAAATAAGAAGCATATGGGATAGTGAAAAAGAAGATTATTTCTTTAGTGTAGTTGATGTAATTAAAGTATTAACTGATAGTAATAATCCAAGAAATTATTGGAATATGCTAAAAAAAAGAATGACTGACGAAGAAAAAAGTGAACTGTCCACAAAATGTGTACAGTTGAAAATGAAAGCAACTGATGGAAAACTAAGAGAAACAGATGTACTTGATACTAAAGGAATATTAAGACTTATTGAATCCGTTCCTTCACCTAAAGCAGAGCCTTTTAAAGTGTGGCTAGCTAATCTAGGAAGTGAAAGAATTGATGAGGTATTTGACCCAGAAATAGCAATTAAACGAGCAGTTAATTATTATCGAAAAAGAGGATATACTGATGCTTGGATAGAAGCAAGATTAAAAGGAATATTAAATAGAAATAAACTAACTGATGCTTGGAAAGAAAGTGGAATTAAAGAAGACTATGAATATGCAATTCTTACTAATGAAATATACAAAAGTTGGTCAGGAATGAAAGCAAGCGAATATAAATCTTTCAAAGGCATTAGAAAAGAATCCCTTAGAGACAATATGACTGATGTGGAAATTACCTTAACTGACTTAGGAGAACTAGCAACGAGAGAACTTGCCAAAGTTCATAAACCACTTGGACTAGAACAAAATAAGAAAATTGCCACTCGTGGTGGCAATATTGCAAAAATTACTAGAGATAATTTAGAAAAAGAACTAGGCGAATCTGTAATAAGCAATCAAAATGCACTTAACTATCAGTATGAAAGAGAAAATAAAATGCTAGAGTAAAGATATACTAGAATAAAATCTAATATATCTTTTTAAATGAAAAAGAATACCTATTAACAAGCATTCTCTTAAGCATTAGCCTCATTTGTATTATTTTTAAAGTTATTTTTTTCTCCTTTAATCTCTAATATCATAGGGATAATAATAGGTCTTCTTCCAGTAGTTTCTATAATATAAGAATTAAGTTCTAAAATAATCCTATTCTTTAAATCAGTTAAACTAAAACTATGTTTCTTTAGTTCGCTTATAGTAGTTGATTTAACTTTACTTTGAATACTACTAATAAGTTCTTGATTTTCATTAACTACAACAAAACCTCTAGTAGTTACGTTTGGTTCTAACATCAAATGACGTTTTTCAGTATCTATATTCAAAATAACAATCAAAACTCCATCAGTACTCATGATTTTTCTATCTCTAATAACTGAGCTTCCAATATCACCAATTCTCTTACCATCAACATAAATATCATTAATTGGAATACTCTTAGCAACTCTAACTCCATCTTTACTTAATGCTAACATATCACCATTCTTTAAAATAAATGTATGACTCTCATCTATTCCACATTCATGTGCTAAATCAGCATGAGCCTTAAGCATTCTAAATTCTCCATGAACAGGCATAAAATACTCTGGTTTCATAAGCCTTAAAAGTAACTTTAACTCATCTTGCTTAGCATGTCCACTAGTGTGAATATCAGCTTCACTACTAGTTGTATAAACTTTAGCCCCTTTTAAATATAATTTATTAATAACTCTATTTATACTCATAGCATTTCCTGGAATAGGTGAACTTGAGAAAATAACAGTATCATTAGGCATAAGCGTAATATTAGAATCAACCCCATTAGCAATTCTACTAAGTGCTGCTAAAGGTTCACCCTGGCTACCGGTACAAAGTAAACAAACATTTTCAGGTTTACTCCTATTTGCTTCATCACTTGTAATAAAAATACTCTTATCTTTAATTAACCCACATGACTTAGCAATCTCTATACTATTAATCATACTTCTACCAAAAGCAGCAATTTTTCTATTATTCTTCCTGCAAGTTTCAATAATATGAATAACTCTATATATGTTAGAAGCAAATGTTGCTAAAATAATTCTACCTTTACAACCTCTAATAATATCACTAAGTGCTTCATCAACATCACTCTCACTAGTAGAAAAACCAGGAACTAAAGCATTAGTAGAGTCACTCATTAATAGTTTAACTCCTTCTTCACCAATTCTAGCCATTTTACCTAAATTAGCCATAGGCCCGATTGGGGTTAAATCAAATTTAAAGTCTCCAGTTGTAACAACACGTCCATTAGGTGTCATAACACTTATACCATAACTATCAGGAATAGAGTGAGTAGTTCTAAAAAACTCTACTTTAAAATACTTAAACTCAGGTTTCATATCTTCATCTATAATTACTATGTTTTTATATGCGACACCTCTATCTTCAAGTTTATTCTTAATAAGCTCGCTAGCAACCTTTGGTGCATAAATAACAGGTATATTTAAATGATTTAATACATATGGAATTCCCCCAATGTGGTCTTCATGTCCATGAGTAATAAAAAGTCCTTTAATTTTATCTTCATGTTGCTTTAAAAAAGTATAATCTGCTAAAACATAATCTATTCCAAGCAAATCATCCTCAGGAAACATTACTCCAGCATCTATAATAATAATTTCTTCTTCATGCATAATTGCATACATATTTTTACCGACTTCTCCAAGTCCGCCCAAAGCGAACACAAAAGTCTCACTTTCTTGTGTTTTCATAAAATTCCTCCAATTAATTTCTAAAAAGAAGATATAATAAACACATTATACACCAAAATAACTAAATTGTCTACTAGTATAAAATTAAATACATATAAAAAGTATGCCTAAGCATACCATAATCTTTATTTTAATTTTAATGTTACATTTGGTGTAACACCCTCATATATATTATAAATATCTACTTCACTTACAACATTTGGTATATACCAAGAAAAATAATTCTCATATAACTTACTTTTTATAAAAGAACTTAAATCTCCAGAACAAAAATATAAATCCACTATAGTTTGATTATTAACCTTATCAACCATTGTAAATCCATACTTATCTTTCATAATATACTCAATTACTTTAATCTCTTTTGGAGTTAAAATACCTCTTATTTCTAAACAATCTCTAATATAAGAAATAACTTTAAACACATCTTCTTGGCTTATTCCTAGGGGTCTACTATAAATTTGAGATTTCATAGTCAAATAAAAAGACTTATCTATATATGTTACATAAATCAATCTATAAAGATTAGTTTTATCTATATCTCTAAAACACAAAGGCATCTCTTTCTCATTAAGAGCCTTCTCATACATCAATTTTCTTACTTCGCCCTTATCAAGTTTAGGGTAATCTTTTCTAAATTCCAAGTACTTCAAGTATTCTCTCAGGTCACTTAGCATAACATTGTCACTCCTTATAAAGCCTCATCATTATACACCTAAAAAATACAAATGTCTAGCGCTTTTCTTATACTTTTGCTATAATGAAAAAGGTGATACATAAATGGGATTATTTGACAAAATAAAAAAAGTTTTTAAAACAGAAAAGAAAGAAACTTTTGAAAAATACGATAAAGGATTAGAAAAAACAAGAGAAAACTTTGTTAACAAATTAAGTTTACTTGGAATCAAATATACGCATATTGATAATCAATTTTATGAAGAATTAGAAGAAATTTTAATAATGGCTGACCTAGGAGTTAAAACGACATTTGACTTTATGGAAAGACTTAAAAAAAGAGTAAAAGAAGAGCATATTGAAGACTTTGATTATTTAAAAGAAGTAATAGTAGATGAACTTTTCTTAATATATGTGGGAAACGACCAATTAACTAGTAAAATTAATTATAATACCGAAGGACTAACAACTCTACTTTTTGTAGGAGTAAATGGAGTAGGTAAAACGACAAGCATAGCAAAACTAGCGTCAGTTATGAAAAGTGATGGTAAAAAAGTAATGCTAATTGGTGCAGATACATTTAGAGCTGGTGCAGTAACACAATTAAACGAATGGGCACAAAAAATAGGTGTGGAGTTTTATGGTAGTGATAACACTGACCCAGCAAGTGTAGTATATGAAGGACTAGAAAAAGCAAAAGAAAAAAACATGGATGTTGTACTTATAGACACAGCAGGACGTCTTCAAAATAAAGTAAACTTAATGAAAGAACTAGAAAAAATAAATAAAGTAACAGAGAAACAACTAGGAAGGGTTGTAGATGAAACACTTTTAGTAATAGACGCCTCAACTGGACAAAATGGAATTAGCCAATCAAAAAGTTTTAAAGAAATATGTAACATAACAGGAATAATTCTAACTAAACTAGATGGAACAGCAAAAGGTGGAATAGTATTAGCAATAAAAGAAGAGGTGGGCATCCCTGTAAAATTTGTAGGCTTTGGAGAAAAAGTAGACGACATGATTCCATTTGATATTGAAAACTACATATATGGATTATTTAAGGAGTGGGAGTAATGGAAACAAATAAACTAATATATGATGGCTACGTAAAAATCTATGACTGCGAAAGAGAGAGAAATGGTAAAACTGAAAAATACACAAAAGTAGCCTTAAGAGGCGCTAGTGCTGGAATAGTAATAAATGAATTTGGACAAATGGCATTAGTTACACAATACCGACCAATACTAGGAAGAACTACTTTAGAAATACCAGCAGGAACACTAGACAAAAACATCTCTAAAAAAGATATAATCATTGAAGAACTAGAAGAAGAATGTGGAATTAAAAGACACGACATAATTAGCATAACTGAAGAACCTATTTTAACTTACAACATAATAGAAAATATGTCAGATGGTGAAATGAATATATATCTAATAAAAGTCAAAAATACAACTTCTAAACCTATGGAAGAAGATGATGTTGATGAAGTAAACTTCTATGACTTAAATGAAATAGAAAGCCTAATAAAAGACAGAATTATCACTGACCCAAAAACTCTAATAGCATTTTACTTATATAAGGATATGATTTCATGATAAATAGAGAAAGAATAATAAAACTATATGACATATATCAAGACTTATTAACAGCCAAACAAAAAGAATATTTTGAAAATTATTATTTTGAAGACTTATCTTTAAGTGAAATAAGTGAAAATTTTGGTGTAAGTAAATCATTCGTAGGAAAAACAATATCAAAAGTTGAACAAAAACTTGAAAACTATGAAAGCACACTAAAAATATTAGAACTACATAACAAAATAAATGAAATAGCTTCTATTACTAGAGACGAAAACACAAAAAAAGAATTAACGAGTCTTATAAATTAAAAAACTACACATCCCCGTGTAGTTTTAAAACACTATTTTTTTCTTAAAGACATAACAGCCTCTTCTTCAATTTCAAAATTTCTAATCATATTTTCTATATCTTTTTCTGACATCATACTACATCTATAAAAGTCTTCAAGTCTTTCTTCACTAAACTGATAAGTAGCATATGGATTATCAAGAACTGTAAAATAGTCTTGATATCTACTTAAATCATGTGGTGTGTCAGTATAGCTAAATCTTCTATATTGTATCATAAATAAATTATACAAATCTTGATTTAACTTAAGAGCATAAGTGAAATACCCATTAATTTTACTTCCTTTAGACATAGGACCTTCAAAAAGATAAAAATAATCTACTTGTGGTTTATATAATTTAACACTACTTTCTTTTTTTACATTAATCGCACGTACTTGGTTAACATTAATAGCCCCATATTTAATAAATCCTTCAACATCTACAATTTTTTTGTTACGTTCCATTTCTATTTTACCAAGTGGAGCAATTCCTAAACTTAAAACACTTGGATTATAAATATCACTTTTGCTTTTATACCATTTATCAGTTCTAGACAAAATTTTACAAAGTGGACTACCCTTAAAAGTCTTTATATATTCCTCTCTAAAAGCTTTTAGCGCTTCTACATTTGGTTTAACTTCATATAATTTAAATTTTTTTACCATCTTACCCTCCTAAAGTAATTTCATTATAATATAAATAATGCTAAATATCAAATGAATATGATATAATGTTTAGGAGGTGAACTGGTATGTTTGATTTTTTAGGAGATAAATTAGATAACATAATATCAAAAGTAAAAGGCTACGGTACAATAACTGAAGAAAACATAAGTGAAATGACAAGAGAAGTCCGTCTTGCCTTATTAGAAGCAGATGTTAACTATAAAATTGTAGGAGAATTTGTTAGTAGTGTAAAAGAAAAAGCACTAGGAGAAGAAGTTAAAAAAAGTCTAAAGCCTGGAGAAATGTTTGCAAGTATAATAAGAAATGAACTTATTGACTTACTTGGAAAAGACAGTAGCCCATTAATAACTGACAAAAATCCCAATATAGTATTAATGAGTGGTCTTCAAGGTAGTGGTAAAACAACAACAGTTGGAAAACTAGGCGCATTAGTAAGAAAAAAATATAACAAAAAACCACTTTTTATAGCATGTGACGTATATAGACCAGCCGCGATTGATCAATTAAAAACTATAGGAAAAAGTTTAAATATAGAAGTCTATGAAGAAGGAAAAGGTAATCCTGTAGAAATAGCAACACGTGGAATTGAATATGCAAAAGAAAAAGGATATGATTACATACTTATAGATACAGCAGGACGTCTTCAAATAGACGAAGATTTAATGAATGAATTAGTGAGTATTAGCAAGTCCGTAAATCCAACTGAAATCTTACTTGTAATAGATGCGATGATGGGACAAGATGCCATAAATGTAATAACAGGATTCAATGAAAAACTAGCACTTACTGGATGCATTCTAACAAAAATGGATGGAGATACAAAAGGTGGAGTAGCACTTTCACTAAGACACCTAACAAACATTCCAATTAAACTAATAGGTGATTCTGAAAAATTAGATGGTTTAAGTGAATTTGTACCAACCCGTATAGCAGACAGAATCTTAGGTATGGGAGATATTGTACAAATAGCCGAAAAAGCAAGCGAAATCATTGATGAACAAGAAGCAATGGAAACTGCAAAGAAAATGAAAAAAGGCAACTTTGACTTAGAAGACTTCTTAAGTCAAATGAAACAAATTAAAAAACTAGGACCTCTTGAAAATATATTAAAGCTACTCCCAGGAGCAAAAAAAATGGGACTTAATAACATAAACATTGACCCTAAAATAATGGCTAGAGTAGAAGCAATAATTCTTTCTATGACACCTGAAGAAAGAAGAAAGCCAGAAATCTTAAAAGCTTCTAGAAAACAAAGAGTTGCAAAAGGTAGTGGAACTTCTGTTGAAGAGGTAAATAAATTATTAAAACAATTTGAACAAATGAAAACAATGATGAAACAGTTAACTAACGGAAATATGAAAATGCCATTTTAGAAAGGAAGATTATAATGAGAATTAACACAATAGAAGAAGATTTAATTATTGATTATATAACAGGTGCAATTAAAGATATACCTGAATATTTAGAAACAGAAGCAGAAAACTATTATTTTGCATCTTGCTTACTAATGCCAACAGAAATTCTTAAAAGACAAATTGAAAATTTAGGAGGAATATACTCAGTTACGAATAGTAGAGTATTACAAAGACAAATAGCAAAACATTTTAGAGTTCCATTAAAAGTCGCTAATATGAGAATTAATGAAATATATCAAGAACAATTACTTAATAAATCAAAAACATTAAAAAAATAAAAAGGAATTAAAGATGAAGCAGTTAACTAATGGAAACATAAAAATGCCATTTTAAATAAAGGAGAGTAATTTAAATGAAAAATACAATGGATATGACAATACTAAATTATATTGCAAGAAGTTATAATATTGGAATGCAAACACTAATTTTAAGTTCTTTAAAAATATCAAAATTAACAAATTTAATTAATCAAAAGTTTATAAATGCAAATTTATATTTATTAGAAGGATATGTTGAATATGATAATCCAATTAGTAATTTTGGCTCAAATTAAACAAAACATATAGTTGATAAATTATTGATAGGAATAATTGATATTAAAAAAACACAAAAACGAAATATCTCAATAGAAGAATTTATAAATAATATACCATCAATATTTAAAATATATCAAACTAACAAATATCTATTAATTATTGCAAGTGAAAATAATTTTTACTATAAAAACGAAAGTAACAGCGAGGAATTTGATAATGAAGTCAATATTCTAATAGATAAATTAAAAACACTAGAAAGTGAAAAAGTAAAAACTTTAAAATTAAAGTAAAATAATAAAAAATTACAAAGAAGGTGACATATGCAAAAAACAGTTGAAATAGTTCATGGTGATTCGACTTATGTTTGGATGAAAAAAAGTAATTTAAAAGACAATGAAATAATACTTTTTAACGCTTTATTCAGTATTTCTAATTTAGCCACTGCCAAAGATTACAAATTAAAAATAAATACCAACATAAGTTATTTTCTTATAAATGAATATTCTTTTAAAGAAGAAATGGATAAATTAACTAATCATATAAATAAAAATGATAAAATTAGAATATGGTCAAGCCACAAAGACATAGAACCTTATCTTTTACTTTTGTTTATATGTGATAACTTTAAAGACAAAAAGATTAATCTATATGTGACATATTCTGAAGAACTAAAAGACTATGCTTCACCTGCATATCTAAATGAAAAAGAAATGGAAGAATTATCTAATAAAGAACACAAACTAATCGAAGAAGAAATAAAAAACTATAGTAAAGAATGGCAAGAATTAGTAAAAATAAATTCTCCTTTTAGAGTAATAGACAATGGAAAAATCATATCAACAAATTTGAATTACTTTGATGACTTTATTCTAAATTATTTAAAAGAAAATGGTGTATCGAAAATATCTAGAGTAGCTGGTGAAATAATGGCTGAATACCATATTCAAGATTTACAACTTGTCTATTTCATTGATGAATTAATAAAACAAAATAAAATTAAGGTAGTAGAAAAAAGTAAAGAAAGACATTTTTTAGATAAAATAGAACTTGTAACTTGTTAACTATTAAAAATTATATATAGGAGGCATAATGAATATAAATAAAATAAAAAACGAATTAATAATTCAAAGAAAAACTAAATTTAAAGGGAATTTATATCACTATTCTCAAGTAAACTTTTCTTATAATTCAAATAAAATAGAAGGTAGCAGATTAACAAGTGAACAAACTGAAGCAATATTTGATACATCATCTTTTATTCCTAAAACTAAAGACTTAATAAAACTAGATGATTTAATAGAAGTAAAAAATCATTTTAAATTATTTGATTATATGTTAGACAACGTAGATAATAAGTTATCTAAAGAAATGATTATGGAAATGAATAAACTACTTAAAAAAAATACAACCGACGAAGAAAATCCTAGATATAATGTTGGAGGATTTAAAATAGTTCCTAATATAATAGGAATGGTAAATGTAATTAATACCACTCCACCTGAAAATGTAGAAAAAGAAATTGATAAACTACTTAACGAATACAATAAAAAAACTAATGTAACTTTAGAAGATATAATAGATTTCCATTATCAATTTGAAATTATTCACCCATTTGGAGACGGCAACGGTAGAGTAGGAAGAATTATTATGTTTAAAGAATGTTTAAAAAATAACATAATGCCATTTATTATATTAGATGATGATAAATCTTATTATATGAGAGGATTAAAAGAGTATAAAAGAGATAAAATGTTCTTAATAGACACAATAAAACATGAACAAGACATATATGAAAGTATTTGTAAACAATTATTAGACTTTGATTTATAAAGAATATTACTCTTGCCCACACTTAAAGACACACTAATCATAGTATATAAGTGAAAAGGAGTGAGACTAGTGTATAATACAAATAATGGAATGTATGCTGGATATGAAGTTGAGGCAAATAAAGAATCATTCACTGAAACAAAATCTAGTTCAATGAATGCAGGTTCTGCAGCAGGAATGAATACTGCGTCTTGTGGTATGGGTATAGCTAGCCCTCTAGGTGCATCTTATGGAATGTCTATGCCAGGAATTGTAACTGCACCTGTATATGAGTGTCCTCAGGAAAGAGTAATCCATAGAGAAATTTGCCACGAGGTACCTCACATTTGTCCAATTAACACAAGAATAGTAAATCATCATATCTACAGACATACTTATAGTCCATGTTATACTTGCTGTGAAGAAAATGAAATTTGCAACGTAACAGATGGATGTTGTAGCAATTTCTAAGTTGAGTTTTTCTCAACTTTTTTTCCACCTTTATAAAGCAATTAACACACAAGTAAATGAATTTTGTTTAATATAAATATAAATTATTATATAATAAGGTTATAGTAAATTTTACTTAGTGTATATCAAATATAAAGGAAGTGTAAAATCGTGGCTATAACTAAAACAAATTTCATAAACTATACAAGGTGTAGAAGATATGCTTGTCTTGAAGAAATAAGAGAAGATAAATTAAGTAGTAACATGACTTTAGAAGAATATTTAAAAGATGAAGAAAAAGAAAAATATAAAGAAATGTTAGGAACAATGTTTGAAGCAACTGATGATAGTGAGGACAAAGATCTAACAATAAAAAAAGATATTCAACTAGAAGCCTTAATGGAATATTATAAAGAAGTAGAAACAACTGCCGGCGCTTATGTAGAAAGAATTTTTGGAGGAGAAACAATTTACAGTCTAGACACATACAGGCAAGAAAGTTTCGACTGTAGTATAAATGGAATAAAATACTTATGTTTCGTAGACATATATAATGAATCAAATAATGAAATAAATATAATAGAAGTAAAAGCGACAACATCAAGAAAATATAAAGCACTAGAATATTCTATTGAAAAAGAAAAATTTCCACTATTCATAAAAACAGGAAACTTTTATCATTTAGCCTCTGATCCAGGACTTTCAAAAAACTATGCACCAAAAGTAGAAAAACTATTAGATAGATTCTCTGATGTAGGAAAATATATGTATGACTTATCAGTTCAAAGATTTATAATCGAAGGATACTTAAGAGAAAATCACATAGAAAAAAACGTTAACTACTATTTAGCAGTATTAAATGACGAATATGTATATGATGGCTATATGGAAAATGGGAAAAGAGTATTTAGACCAGACTCATTTGGTAATACAATAATAGACTTCTACGAACTTAACGACATAACATCTATGTATCAAAGCAAAATAAATATAGAAAGAAATAACCTAGAGAAATACATATTCGAAAGTGATGAAACTCCATGTAAAGTTGGTGTCTACTGTGCGTTAAAGAAAAACACTGAGTGTAAATATAAACCATTATGCTTTAAAAACATCCCAGAGAAAAATGCGAGTTTCAATTATAAAAGATTTGTAAGTTTTAAAGATGGAAATACCAAATACAATAAATATGACCTTATAAATGATGGATACTATAAACTTGACGATGTACCAGTAAGTTGGCTTACAAGTGAAAACCACAAAATTCAAAGAGATTGTTATGATAGAAATGAAATTTATATAAATAAAGCAAAAATAAAAGCAGGACTTGATAGTTTAACTTATCCAATATACCACTTAGACTTTGAAACTCTTCCATGTCCAATTCCAAGGTTTAAAGGAGAGCACCCTTATTACCAAAGTCCATTTGAGTTTAGCCTTCACATAGAAAAGTCTCCTGGGGTATGTGATAAAGAATTAGATAATTATGTTTTTCTTGCCAAAACTAATGATGACGAGCGTTTAGAACTTGTAAAAGCATTAGTAGAAAAAATACCAATTAAAGAAACTGGAGGCTGTATGTTAGCCCAAAATGTTACATTTGAAAAAGGAAGAATAAAAGAACTAGCAACAATTTTTCCAGAATATGCGAGCGACTTACTAGCAATAAGAGAAAGTGGAAGAGACTTACTTGAAATAATAGATAACAATAAAGAATTATATAAAAGTCTAGGATTTAGTGAGTATGATTGTAACACAATGAACTACTATAACTCAGCCCAAAGTGGCTCATTCTCAATAAAGAAAACATTACCACTTTTTACAAATCTTAGTTATAAAGATTTAGAAGTTCAAAATGGTACACAAGCCTTAGTTGAATATGCAAACTATAAAAAAATGACTGAAGAAGAAAGAAGAAGAAAACAAGCAGCCCTAGTAGAATACTGTAAACAAGATACCTGGGCAATGGTAGAAATACTTAGAGGATTAAGACGCGAAATAGAATAAAATGACATCTAAGTATTTTTTCTTTTTCGTAAAATTATTGTCAAAATATGTCAAAAAACTTGAGTTAAAAAATAGGAAATAGTATATTAAAATAAAGGAGAGTGAAAAGGATGATATATCCATCAATAGACAAACTTCTAACAATAGTAGACTCAAAATACAAACTAGTACACGTAGCCTCTGAAAGAAGTAAACAAATGATAATCAATAACCACTATCAATTGAAAGAAGACCAATATGTATCAAAAAAAGAAATAGGAAGAAGTTTAGAAGAATTAGAAAAGGGATTAATCAAAATAAAGGAATAATCTTTTTTTAACTTTTTATATTTACATTTTGACGGTTATATGATAAAGTGTTAATTAGAAGGAGGTGAGAAAATA
>CAYWED010000034.1:0-13115 GCA_964457135.1 uncultured Muribaculaceae bacterium | reverse complement strand
AGACAACTAAATTCCCGTCTATATATAAAACGGGAATTTACTATGAGAATTCAGACACTTTTTTGTATGGAGTGAAAAACATTGACATAGACTCTTAAAAATATTAAAATTAATGTATAGGAAATTTATGTATTTTTGTAATGTGTAAATTTGGTTAATTTCATGGATTATGGAATATGAGAGGTTTAAAATGAAAAAAATTTTTGAATATATAGGCATCTTTACTTTTTTGTTTATATTTGGGTTTATTGGTAAGTTAGATGCAGTAGATGACGATTATTTATTTTATTGTGATTATGAGTTAAAAGACCCAAATATGCAATACGATAGAGACAAATATACTTATGATATTAGTGTATATGTTTATAAAGATAAAAGTGTTTTTTATCATAATGATAATGAAATAAGAGTATCTGCTGGTGCTCCATATCTTCAAGGAATAACTAGGTTTGTTGCTATAGGTGTACAGCATTGGACTTATTCATATTTAGACTTTTCAAATGAAGAGTTTTATAATACTGCTGTAAAAGATGAAAAATATGTGTGTCCTATTATTAAAATAGAAGCTAAAACTGATACGGCTACTTCTTCAATTTCTAATAATAAGTATTATAGATTGAGTT
Organism: uncultured Muribaculaceae bacterium; assembly: GCA_964457135.1. GTDB lineage: Bacteria > Bacillota_I > Bacilli_A > RF39 > UBA660 > MGBC139354. The sequence goes on along the minus strand of CAYWED010000034.1, from coordinate 12,492 downwards.
TTAGCAGGGCTAATACGGCAAGTGGATTAAGTGAATTTGCTTCTACTTCTGGACTTGTAAAGAATCCTAATTCTAATATAAACATTGATGATAACTTACTTCATGAAACATTTAGATGTCCAGGCCATTCTCTCCCAGCTCTTAAGGTTGATGGAATTAATGATAATTTAGGTATTAATTATTATATGAATTCTGCAGGAGAAAAATGGATAGAAATTACACTTGGTAATATTTCTCCTGTTGCTGGACAATTTGTTTCTGGAGAAGGGGCTGAAATACAAATTGTAAGAAGATATGCTGACAATATTCCAGTTGGAGAAAAATTTAAAATTATGCCAGAAGATGAAAATAAAATTTTTTATCAAAATCCATATCAAAAACAAAATAATACATTTAGTTGTCCTACTGTAGTTCCATCAATATGTGAAAATAAAAATCAATCTGGATTTAATAATATATATAGTAGCTATGGAAAAAGTTATGTTATTTCTTTTTCTGAAAATGTAAATAGTGAATATTGTACTGCTGGGACATCTAATGAATTAGTAGATAAGCCTTTAGCAGAGTTAGATGAATATTTAAATCAAATTATTTCTGAAAAAGATAGTACATGCACACAGTATTTAGGTTCAGCTTCTGAAGAAGGAAGTATTGCAGAATTTTTAGATGAAATTTATACTTTGATAAAAATAGGTTCTATACTTTTAGTAATAGTTTTGAGTATGATGGATTTCACATCAAGTGTAACTAAAACAAAAGATGATTTAATGGAAGTTATTGCAAAGGGGGTTAAAAGATTAATTATTTTAATTATTATATTATTATTACCAACAATTATTGATTTAGTAGGTACAATGTTAGATAAACCAGAAATTTTATGTGGCATTAAGTAAAATAATGCTAGAAAGGAGTAAATATGGGATTATTAACAAAAGGATTAAGTACGTTAGGCTTTTCGATTCCTATTCTTAATGAATTATGTTTCTTTTTAGATTCTATTATATATAAGGCAGCAGGAGCAGCGTTGCAAACATTTTTTAAGCTAGTTAGGATAACCGCGGATATAACAGCTTATAGTGAAGATGTAGCTAATATATTAAAAAGAGTTATGGTTTTAGCTGGAGTATATGCTTTGTTTAGAGGAGCTGTTATGCTTATTAACTATATAATTGACCCTTCTAAGCTTAAGGAAGTTAATAAAAGTAGTGGGGCAATTATTAAAAATATTGCTGTGGCTGTAGTACTTTTAATAGCATCTCCTTTTATATTTCAACAATTAGGTAGATTCCAAGGAATGATAATTACTCAAAGTGTTATACCTAAAATAATATATGGACCTGACGAATATGATAATCCTAAAAATAATATAGAAAAAGAGAAGCAGTCTACTATTTTTGTTAATAGAGTTTTCTTACTTTTTCTTACTGAAAAGTATGAAGGTGCTTGTGGAGATGATGGAGCCGATAGAGGTAAAACAGAATGTATTAATAGAAGAAATGTTGCTAATGGAGATGCTGATATTCTTTCTTTAGTAACATCAACTTATTATTTTGATTATACTCCTTTCATTTCTGGAATAGTTGGTATGGTTTTAATTTATTATTTTACGATTTTTGCAATAGAAATTGGAACAAGAATTTTAAAGTTAATTATTTTGCAGGTAATTTCGCCTATACCTGTTATTATGTCTATTGACCCTAGTCAAAAAAATCGACTTAGTAATTTCTTTAAGGCATATAGTGGTATTTATATTCAAGTATTTATTAGAATTTTAACACTATATTTAGCATTTGTAGTTTTATCTTTAATTGGTAATTCAGAAGGCATAATTAATACTGGTATGATAAATGGGAATCTTTTAATGACTCAAGATTTAGGAGTTTATGGAACAATACTTTTATATATAGGTGTATTTCAAGCAACTAAAGAATTACCAAAACTTATGGAAGATGCTTTAGGATTAAAATTAGGAAATATTCCTGGTCAAGGATTTGGTAGTGTGCTTAAAGGAATTATCGGTGGTAGTGCTGGACTTGTTGGTGGTACTGTTGCTGGTGGAATATCTGGTGGACTTGGTGGAGCTTTAGTTGGTGGCGTTAGTGGAATGGTTAATGCTGGTATGGGTGCTGCAGGATCAAAGAATATGGCTGCTGGAGTTAGTGCGGCTGTTGCTGGTATTGGAAAAGCAGGACAATTAGGTGAAAAAGTGGCTAATGCTAATGGAATACGTGGTTTTGCGATGGGTGCTTTTGATAATCTTACTGGAAGAAATGCTAGGTTAGATAAAAATTACAATAAAGCTAATAGCAAAGTAGAAGCATTAGATAATTTTGAAAAGGCTGTATATGATGATTTTGGAAAGTCAGGTTATGTAGATCCAACAACGGGTCTAACTGCTGCTCCGATGGAACAAGATTTTGGAGTTGCATCAGCTAGAAATGCTCTTACTAATTATATGAATAGCGGTACTCCAATAAATATGACACAATATCAATCTCTTCAACACGATATTAGAACTGCCGAAGATGCATATAAGAAGAGAGCGTTTGATTGGTTTGAATCTACTTCACTTGATTCAAGTAGAGGAGTGGTGCGTTATGACCCTAATAAATATAGTTCTTTGAGTGAAAGTCAAAAGGCTCATTATGAATTAACTAGAATGGATAAGAATAGAAAACCACTTATGGTACCATCTGGTACTTCAGGAGATCTTTACTCTACATTTAAGACTGAGAGAAAATCTGCTAAAACAAAAGCAAATGAATTAAAAGGTGAAAGACAGTCTGATAGATCTAGAAATGCAGATGCAGCTAATTGGAAATAAATAGAAAGGAAAAAGGAATATGGATAACTTATATTTAATACCTGCTAATAGTAAGAAAGGACAGCTTTTGTTTAATTTATTTAGACCAGTTGATTTAGTAGTATTCTTAACTGGTGTCGCTTTAAGTATAATTTTCTTTCTTGCAATAAATAGCAGTACTATAGTTGCAACTATTATTAAGTTGATACCTATAGCAATTGGAACTCTTTTAGTAGTACCACTTCCAAACTATCATAATGTTATGATGTTTTTAGGAGATATGTGGGAATTCTTTTCTAGGAGAAGAGTTTATTTATGGAGAGGATGGTGTGTAAGAAGTGAGTACGGCGAAGAAAAGTAAAAATCAAAAATATGCTGAGTCTTGGCTTCCTATTAAATCTATATTGAATGGAGCTATTCAGTTAGAAGATGGGATGCAAGTTACTGGGGTTAAAGTACAACCAAAAAATATATTTATAATGGATTATGAAAGTCAAAAGAATGTTATTTATAATTTAAGAAATTTATATAACACTCTTGATTATGAATTTTGGATTATATGTGCTGATAGACCAGTAGATATAAATGTATATCTTTCACAATTACAACTTTTATATAATAACGTTCAAACTCCAGTTATGAAGAAATTAGTAATGCAAGACATTAATAAAGCTAATTTGTTTATGAGTAAAGAGATAGGTGTTGCCGATACTGAATACTTTGTGTTATTTAGAGAAAAAAGACCAGAGATTATGCATAAGAGAATACAAAACTTAGTTAGCGGTTTTGCAACGTGTGGACTTCAAGCTACACAAACTAGTAACGATGATTTAAGAGTACTTTTAGAAGGATTCTTAAATGATGGAAATAGAACTGAATTTGGGACGGTGATTGCTGAATGAACTTAAAGAGTCAACTAGCTCCTAAGGGACTAGAGTTTAGAAGTGGGGATATGGTTATAAGTGGAAAATATTGTTGTTTTCTTACTGTAATTAGTTACCCTAAGATGATTAATGAAGGATATTTAGCAAACCTTACACAGTATGCTGGTATTAAAGTTATTATTAAACATATTCCTATTCAATTTTCAGTTCTTTCAAAAATGCTTAATAAAGAGATTGCTGATATGAAAATGAAATATCAAAATGAATATGATAGAACAGTACAAGAGAGAATTAGACAAGACTATGAAAGTATTGAAAATTTTATTAGTATGTTAACAGCTACTCAAGCAAGAATTTTTGATTTTCAATTACATATTATGGTAAGTGCTGACTCTCAAGAAGAATTAGAAAATAGAAAAGTACAAGCTAAAAACTATTTGGATGCTATGGGAATGAAAGGTGTTGTTTTAAGATTTGAACAAGAAAAAATATTAAAATCTTGTTTACCAGTATTCCCTGCTAATGATATAGAAGAGAGAGTTGGAACACCTATACCTAGTGTTACTATGAGTGCAATGTATCCATTTGTATTTGATAGTATTAAAGACCCTGGGCTTTCATGTTTACTTGGAGTAGATTTCTCTGGTGGTATAATTTTATTTAATCAATTTTTATATCAAATTAAGAAAGAGTTTAATAGAAATAATGCTAATATGATAATGCTTGGTACATCTGGCTCTGGTAAATCTACTGCTGCTAAAATACTTCTTAGAACAAATATAAGAAATGGACATAAGATTGTAGCAATAGACCCTGAAGGTGAACTTGGGGAGATGACAAGACTATATGGAGGAGACTTTATAGATTTAGGACGTGGTGGAGAGTACGGTATGATAAATCCACTAGAAGTTATAGTAGATGCAGACCAAGAAGAAATTGCACAGGGACTTGGCTATACTATTTTAACTAGAACTTTGCAAACTTTAAAAGCATTTATGAAATATTATAGTCCTGATATAGAGGAAGATGTACTTACAATGTTTAGTGAAGTTGTGCAAGATACATATAAAAGATATAAAATAGATTATGAGTGTGATTTTTCTAAATTTAAAGCAGAAGATTATCCAACTTTTGATGACGTGTATGCTACAATAAAGGGTAGACTTATTTCAATGACTGAGAAAACTCATGAAAGAGAAGTAATGGAAAAACTTGAACTTAAGATTAGACCTCTTACAAAAGAGTTACGTTACTACTTTACAGGGCATACTACAGTAGCTCCTGATAGCGATTTTATAGTATTTAATATTAGAGAACTTATGAATAGTGATGCTAATATTAGAAATGCATTATTCTTTAATATCTTGAAGCACGCTTGGGGACTATGCTTAGATAAAGATACTAATACAATTCTTATGGTAGATGAAGCTCATACTTTACTTGCTGATAGAAATACATTAGGTGCTGAATTTTTGGCACAAGTTCAAAGACGTAGTAGAAAATATAATACTGGTACAATTATTATTACTCAGCAACCTACAGACTTTGCAAGTCCAGAAGTTATTATTCATGGTAAAGCAATATTTGATAATGCTGCATATTACTTGGTAATGGGGCTTAAGAAACAAGCAGTTGAAGATTTAGCAAGATTAATTGACTTGAATGACCAGGAGAAAGAGTCTATTAAAAGATATAATCAAGGAGAAGCATTATTTGTATGTGGTTCTAGAAGAATGAGAATTAATATTATAGCAACTCAAGAAGAACTTGATTCATTTGGTTCTGGTGGAGGACTATAATTTAAAACGTGGTGGTATAGATGGAGAATGAAAAGAAAAATCTACAATCTAATCAAAACAAAATTGGTTCACAGGTTAGTCCTGTGAACCGTTTTGGCATTCCATCTATAGATAAAAAAGAGTCATCTAATATAAAGGAAAGACTTGATGAAACAAGAGCTAAAAATTTAAATTCAGGAAGTGTTAATTTAGATAGTGGTTTACCAAATAACAGGAATTTAGGTTTAGATAAAAAACCTGGACTTCAAGATAAAAATAATGGATTAAATGGTAATGATAGTATTTCAAGTAGTAGTGATAATAGAAAAAGTAAAACAACTGGGAGTAGAAGTTCTAATAATGAAGTAAGTTCTATTGGAGCAAATAGTGTTTCAGGTGGTAGTGGAGCTAGTACAGAAAATGGTATAGGTAATGTCAAGTCTAATGACAATGGTTTGACAAATAAAAATGGTGATTCTTTAGGCTTAAATCTTGGAAAAACTCTTGGCAATACTGCATTAAATGTCGCAGCAAATAATAATGAAGCTGCTAATAAGGCTGTTAAAACTGCAAGGGATGTTTCTTCTAGTGTAAAGTTTACTAAAAGACTTGCTAAAGTAGGAAAAGCTATTGCTGCTTTTTTTGCTACTCCTCTTGGTATAGTTGTAGGTTTTCTTTTGGGAATTGTCGGCTTATTTGTCATAATATTAGTGATAATTGCAACGATTGTTAATGGACTTGGTTCAAAATTTGGTCTTACTGGTAATGAAGTAATTGAAGTTTTTAATGGTAATTGTCCAGAAGGATATAGTGAAAAACAATGTGAAGAACTTAGAAAAGAATATCAATGGGCTGAAGGCATGACTCGTGAAGAAGTAGAAGAACTTATGAAGAAAAAAGAGGGAGCAATGTGTGAGTTAGGATTTTTTGCTTCTGTAAGAAATTTTTTTGGAATATATGATTTGACAGATAATTGTGAACTTGCTCATTATGTTAAGAAATTATTAGAAGATAAAGAAAGTGAGACTAAGATTGATTCAATTGACCCAGGTTATTTTATGGGGACTTTATATTATTCTTTTGATACTCAAAATTATGATGAGGATGGAAACCCTTATTTAGTTCCAGAAAATTATGATCCTGAAAATCCTGATACTGTAACTGACTTAGATGCAATAACTACTCTTTTTTCTGTAAAACCTCCTTTATATAATACAAATGAGATAGATGATATAAAAAGTATAAAAACTTTACTTAATTCGTATATATATGTAGAAGACCATAGAATAAAACCATATTACAATTGGGAAAGAGTTTGTAGAATGGTTAATGGTGTTAGAGTTTGTCAATACGAATGTGTAGCGCATACAGATGTGTATTATTATAAAGATGTTTTAAAATTTAAGCTTTATTTAAGATATGGAATGGGTATTAGAAATCAGTATGAAAATGATAGATTAATAAATGATACTTATGCTAAAACCCATGCTAATTGCAAAGCTTTAGTAGACCCCCCTGTTTCTATGGAAAAATATGAAACTAAAGCTGACCCCAGTACATTAACAGACGATAATGCTAAAATAGATGGTATTGGGTATGATAGTGGATTTATATATACTACTTTTCCTAGATATAATCCTAAATATACTCCTGGCAATATAGAAACTTATGATTATAAAACTGATAAAGATATAGAACAAATTATAGAAAATATTGATTCAAGACAAGATTATACTAATTATGTACTTGGTTATCCATCAAGTGTAAAAACTAACTATAGTACTCCAGGTGGAAATATTATTGCAGGTGGCATTAATTCTATTTGTTCATATAATGTTGATGGTGTAGATTACTCTAATATAAAAGTAAGACTTTTGCATGGATATAGTCCTTATGCTGGAGTTAATAGATTTGATCCTATTGAAGGTGAAGAATTAGTTGATTTTGAAACTTATGTTTTAGGTGTTGTTTATGGTGAAGTTGGTGGATTTGATGCTGAAGTTTTAAAAACACAGGCTATTGCTGCTAGAAGTTATGCACTTGCTAGGGTTAAAGCAATGTCTGGATTATCGTTAACTCAAGAAAATGGGCAATGGATATTGACTATTAGAAATAGTAATGAGGACCAAGCATATTGTAATCCTGATAAAGGATGTTATATATGTGATTATGGTGGGTCTACTACAATGTTTTCTAATGGGAATCAACCTAATGATTCTGAACATTGCCGATTTTGGAAAGGAGCACTTCCAAAAGATCATATGATTAGAAGTGCTGTTAAAGAAGTGTCAGGTATGGTTTTAGTGAATTCGCAAAATAAGCCAGTTCATGCTTCTTATATTAATACAACACAACGAGGTTGGCAGGAATTAGCCCTTGCAGGTAATGATTACGTTGAAATTTTACGTAAGACTTATGCCAATGCTACGATTGCTACTAATAATTGTACAATGAGTAGTAATGGTTGGAGTATGCCTGTAGAAGGTGGAATCACTAAAGTTAGTTCTTGTTTTGGTAATAGAATAGATCCTATAACTCATAAGCCTGCTAGCCACAATGGTACTGATATACCAAAACCTATGAATGACCCTATATATGCTATAGCAGACGGTACTGTATATGCGGTTGTTCCTTGGAAAGATTCTTATGGTAATTATGTTATGATTGATCATGGAAACGGGTATATGTCTCTTTATGCACACATGAACAAATTTGTCGATGGTATTAAAGTAGGAGATAAAGTTAGTGCAGGACAGCAAATAGGATTTGTTGGAACTACTGGAAGAAGTACTGGACCACATTTACATTTAGAAATAAGAATTAATGGAAAAAGAGTTGATGCTCTTGAGGTAATGGGTGTTACTGGATTCTGTGGAAGATAGGAGAGTATAAGTATTATGAAAAAGAATAAATTTGAAATTAGTGTGTTAGTTGGATTAATAGTATTTTCACTTATTATATATGGCTTTTACTTGGTATATAATTTATATTTGAATAGTAAAAGTTATACTCTTTTTCTTAAACCTTATGGGGTTTTAGAGTGTAAGAAATGGAAATGCGATGAAGTTAGTAATAAATTAAGTAATTATAATAATAAAGAATATAATATTGTAGTAGATGGTGATAATATAGGTAAATATGATTTATATTATAATGATGTTACTAGAAAGTATTATGTATTTAATAAAAATAATGATAATGTTTACGATAATGGAAATTTATTTGGATATAATGGAAAAGCAAATATTAGTGGAGTAAAGTATTCTAATAATTCATTAACTACTAGAGAAATAAATGATTTAAAGTCTAAAAATAAAATAGATTTTGATAATATGGATGCTTTATATACTGAAAAAGTAGTTCTTGATTTTGATAATGATGGAAAGAGTGAGAGCATATATATTATGTCTAGCGGTACAGATTCTCCTGGAGCTTCACTTTATTTTGACTATGTTTTATATGAAGATAATGGTAAATTTTATAAAATTATAGGAAATACAAGTGAAAATAGTGAATTAGAAAGCATAGGACACTCTAGTATTGCTAGTATTATGGATATTTTTAATGATGGAAAGTTAGAATTAGTTTTAAATACTGAGTATTTAATTACAGGAAAAACTTGCAGTGTTCTTTATAGACTTAAGGGTAAAAATTTTGTGGCAGTTAATAAGTGTGATATGTAATAGAATAGAATAGACCAGCTTTGTTACTTTTAAAAACCCCAAATCACTGAAGTAAAAAACCCCAAATCACTGAAGTAAAAACCCCAATTTATTTCAATAAAAACCCCAATTTAGTATTTTAAGTATTTGTTTTTTCTTTTTTGAAGATGGAGTTTTGATTGAAATTAGTGAGATTAAGGTTTTCATATATAGTAATTTGTTTAAATATTTGATATAATTATGGAAGTGAGGTTATCAGTATGAAATTAAAGTTAAAGTTTACGGCTAAACCTAAAGATGCTATTATATTTGGAATTTTTTGTATATTTTTACTTTATTTAGTAGCAATAGGTGTTCTTAATTTATATAGTATTACGCATAATAATATGTTTTGGGGATTAAATCCACTTCCTGCATTTGGTAAACAATTTTTAGTATCAACACTAACTTTATATGTTATTGCTTTAATTGCTGTGTTTATGAGTAGTAGTGATTATTTCTTTGATAGAGAAAAAGGATTTGGATTTGGTAAGAAAAAAGAAAAAGATGGCGATGGATGGTCTCGTTGGATGAAAGAAGATGAGATGAAGAAAGCGTATAATGTTAAGAAGATTAGACTTTTAGATGAAGAATATGAACATGCTGGTATTCCGATTATAATTAATGAAAAGGAAGCTTATGTAGATGATGGAGAAAACCATAGTTTAATTATTGGTGCTTCTGGTTCAGGTAAAACTTGGACTATAATAGACCCACTTGTTAAAATTTTAGGTAAGAGTGGAGAGTCTATGATAGTAACTGACCCTAAAGGTGAGATTTACGAACATAATGCCAATTTACTTAGAGATAAAGGATATAAAGTTATAATTGTTAATTTCCGTGACCCAGAATATGGTAGTGCTTGGAATCCACTTAGTTTACCTTATAGATATTATAAAGATGGTAAAGAAGATAAAGCAATGGAACTTCTTGAAGACTTAGGTATGAATATTCTAGTAGATGCTAATAATCAAGACCCATTCTGGCAAAAGAGTGCTGCTGACTATTTTACAGGACTTGCATTAGGACTTTTTGAAGACGCTAAGAGTGAAGATGAGGTTAACTTAAATAGTATAAATGCAATGAGTACTTTTGGTGAAGAAAGACGTGGGGCTAGTAAATATGATAAAGAGTACTTTAAGATTAAGGGTGAACTTAGTAGTGCTTATATAAGTGCTGCTGCTACTATAACTGCGCCTGCTGATACAAAGGGTGGTATTACATCTACATTTAGACAAAAAATTAGAATATTCTCATCTCGTCAAAAATTAGCAGAGATGCTTAGTTATACTGATTTTGATGTTAGAACTATAGGTAAAGAGAAAACAGCTGTATTTTTAAAGATTCATGATGAAAAGACCACATATCATGCTCTTGCTACAATATTTGTTAAGCAAGTATATGAGTGTCTAATAGATGAAGCACAAAAAGAAGAAAACCTTAAATTAAAAATTAGAACTAATTTTATTCTTGATGAATTTGCTAATATGCCAGCACTTAAGGATGTAGAAAGTATGATTACTGCATCTCGTTCAAGAAATATGAGATTTAATTTTGTTATACAAAACTTTAGTCAATTAAATAAAGTTTATGGTAAAGAAGTAGCTGAAACTATTAAGGGTAACTGTGGTAATATGTTCTACCTTATTACTACAGAGTATGCTGCTCTTGAAGAAATTAGTAAGTTACTAGGAGACGTAAAACCAAAAGAAGCAAAAGAAGGAAAACCACAACCTCCAATTAGACCACTTGTTACAGTAAGTGATTTACAACAGATGAAACAATTTGAAATGATAATTAAACGTTGGAGAAATCAACCTTTTAAAACTAAACATACACCAAGTTTTAAAATAACTAAAGATGGTGGATGGGGATATGAAGAGAAAATTAGTGATTATCCTTTGCGTGAAGCTAGAGAGATTAAGACATTTAATTTAAAAGAGTTTGTTGATGAAAAATTAAAAGACCAACCTGGTGGAGGGTTTCCTGGAATGGGAGGTTCACCATTTGTTCCACCATTTGGAGCTCCTAATATAAATAGAGGAATTGGTGGAAATAATCAACCTGGTATGTCTAATCCATTTGGAGGAGTGCCTAGTCCATTTGGTCTTCCTTCTGGTGGTACACCTAATGTTGATGATTTAGTTAAGAAAATCGATGCACAGATAGCTAAACTTGAAGAAGAAGAGAGACTTGAAAAAGAGAAATTAGCTAAGGGTGAAAAGAAACCAGAAGATGAAGAAAATGATTTTGAAAAACTTATAAATAAAAAGTTTGAAGATTATAAGTTAGGAGAAAGTAAAGTTAATGAAGAGGAAAAAACTAAAGAGACTCCAAAAGTAGAAGAAAGACCTAATAATCCAGTAATTAATAATAATATTTTTGGTGGATTACCTAATATGGGTGGTACGGCTACTCCAGGAAATGTTCCTAGTGTAGATGAGTTGATTGCTAAAATAGATGCAAAGATTGCTGAACTTGAAAAAGAAGAGGAAGAAGAAAGAAAGAAAGAAGAAGAGAATAATAAACCTCAAGAGGTTTCTAATAAAGAAAGTGAGCTAATTAACGATTTTAATCCATTTATGGATAATAAAGTTGTTAAAGATGTAGAGCCTATTATTAAAGAAGAAGAGCCACTTAATAATTTTGTAGAACCTAAAAAGGAAGAAATAAACAGTGAGCCTCAAGAAAGTAAGACATTTAATATTGATGACTTGATGAAGAAAATCGATTCTAAAATAGCAGAAATTGAAAGTGAAGACGAGAGTAATTTAAATCATGAAAATGTAGATAAGAAACTAGATGATGTTAATGATAAAGATTTGGTTCCAGCAAGCGAAATAGAAAAACCAAAAATAAATATTGATGCTGATAGTATTATAGAACCAGATAAAGTTACTGATGATGAGTTCTTTGATGATTTTTTTGGAAATGATGATTTTTAAGTCCTTAGGGGCTTTTTCTTTTTACTCGCATAAAATACTTTAGGTGAAGATATATGTTTAATAATGGTATAAATTTTCGTAGAGGTGCAAAAATAATAGATATACAGGATAAATATAATTATCAGTTAAATCATATACCAGGAAGTGTTAATATTCCATATGATGAATTAATGAATAATTATAGAAATTATTTAAATAAGAGTGATACATATTATATATATTGTAAAAGTGGCAAATTAAGTAAAAGAGTAGTTATGGTTCTTAGTTATTTAGGATATAATGTGCTTATGATGGAAAATTAATGGTTATAGTATTATAATGTAGGCGATAGTGTGAAAAGTTTTATGGAAAACTAAGCACTGAGTAAAAATGGTATTAATA
>CAYWED010000033.1:0-13366 GCA_964457135.1 uncultured Muribaculaceae bacterium | reverse complement strand
TTTATGATTAAAGCTTTCGGAGTTTTTTTGATACAAAAAAGTGTCAAAGACAAGAGTATATCACAAAATACATCTTATTTGTACATTTATTCCTTCAAAACTATTGAATTTAACTTACTAATTTGGTACAATGTATTCACATGGAGATAATCCATATAATATTAAAGGGAGCATTTAGCATTGCTGAATGCCTACCTAATTATGAAATTAGATAGACATCACTCGTCAGTGGTGTCAATTTTTTTAAGCATCATCAATACTTGCAAAATATCAATGAGTACCAAAATAGCCACAATGTGTCCAACCACGAAACGTGCTTTTCTATATTGCACTAAACCTCCATCTTTTTGTATTTTCATCATGTACCTTAAGATAGTAGGTAAACACCCAGGTTACTAAACTACTCCCTTAACAAGGGAGTATCACAATATAATTTATTTGTCTATATATTTTTGTACCAAAACAAAATACATCAAAATTTAATTTTGAATAGACAATTTTTAATTTTAAACGTCATTTTGTTACATATATTACTACATTTCATATAACAAAACCTAAAATTGTACTCACAATATTAAATTTTAACAAAGAAAAAAAATAACAAAAAAAGAAGAAATACTATATAAATTCTTAGATTTAAGTATTTCTTCTTTTAATTTGATGAATCCAATTATATTTTAGCAATTTCTATTTTATTTTTAGTAATTTTATTTTCAACACATACTCTTTGTACAATAAACATACATAAAATTAAATTTATTGTAAAACTTCCTCCAAAACTTAAAAATGGAACAGGTACTCCAGTTAAAGGAATAAGTGCAAGTATTCCACAAAAGTTTACTATAATATGTAAAAACAAAAATATAGCAACACCATAGCAAATAATAGAATTTCTAAGAAGTACACTATCTTTTGCAATTTTTATAATTCTATATAATATAAACATATATCCTAATATAAATAATATACTAAATATTAGTCCTAATTCTTCTACCATAATAGGAAAAATAAAATCTGTATGTGCTTCTGGTAAATATAAATATTTTTGAGTAGAATTACCAAGACCTTTTCCAAATAATCCTCCATTATTTATAGCAATAAAACCATTACAAACTTGATAACCTGTAGCTTCAATATATCTAGTACAAGGTTCTTTAAATGTTAATCTACTCTTTTGAGCGTCAGTAAGGAAATCAGTACCTGATAAAATAAATACAATACCACAAACTGCAACTGTACCAGCTATTATTTTTAATGTTTTAATAAGTTGATTTTTACCAAAAGGAATAGCTAAAAATGTCAAAAAGACTATACCAGCTATTATTAGACCTGTTCCTAAGTCTGGTTGCATAGCAACTAGTAAAAATACTATTATTCCATATGCTAATGGTATAAAAAATGCATATTTCCCTGACTTATTTTTATTAGCTAAATCTCCATAAAATATAGCCATATAGAGAATTAAAACTGTTTTAGCAAACTCACTTGGTTGAAAACTAAATATACCTAAATCTATCCAAGAGCGCGCACTATTGACAAATTTTCCATATATAATTAAATATATTAATAGACCTAAAAGTCCTACTAAAGCTATAGGTAAATACTTTTTATATTTTTTTAAAGGAAATCTAAGCACTATAATAAATCCAATAAGATAACTAAATACAACATAAATACTTTGTCTTATAAAAAAATAATAAGGACTTACATTGTACTTCAAAACAGCACTAACACTTGAAGCTGATAGTACCATAATCATTCCTATTATATTGTATAAAATACATACAATAAGTAAGGGTTTATCTATTTTACTAAATATATTTGTCTTCTTCATATTATATCTATTTTTATAATATCACAATAAATATAAAATTAAAATATTTTTTATTTAATTAGGTATTTCTAATGTCAAAAAATATAAACAAACATAGATTATTATAGATAGTTAAAGGAGGGTATGCTAATGTATTATTATGGATATAGTGGCGGTTATGGTAATTCATACGGGTATAACCAATGTTGTCCAAACTATGGTGGTGCTGGGTATGGATATGGTAATAGTGGATATGGTTACGGAGCAGCAATAATTTTAGTTTTATTTATATTATTAGTTGTTGTATTTGGTGCAGGATTCCTAAACTATAATAATTAAAAAGGATAGACATAGGTCTATCCTTTTTGGTTTCTAATAAATATATTGATTTTATTATTTATTTTTTACATACATAGTTATTTTCTTCTAAATATTCTACTAATTTATCTTTAGTACTTATATCATGTTCTTTTTCAATAGATTTATTATAATTTTTAATTTTAACTTCCTTACCCTTACAAGCAACTTTTACTTCTTTTTCATCTGCCATTTTAAATATTTGACACATTGTGTCTTGTACTTCTTCAGTTTCATATTTCATTACATTAGTTGCTGTTTTAACTTCATTATCTTTATATGAAATAGTTACTGTACTTGTATAATTTAATCCATCTTTATTTTCATAAGTACACTCCATCTTTTTTGAACAACCTGTTACTAGTAAAACTGCTGCACCTAATACAATTAGTGTTTTATAATTTTTCATTATTTTTCCTCCAATCTAATTTTATAATATATAAAGAAAAAAAGCAACATATAGTCGCTTTTTTAAAACTTAATTAGTTAGCTTTTGTAACTTTAAGTGTTACGTTTAGTTTTCCATATCCCGGAACTATTACAGTAACATTTTCAGTTTTTGTTTCTCCAGCTTTTAAGTTGTTATCTCTATCACTATCAGTATAATATTCTAAATCAAATACTCCGTTATTTACTGGAATTGCTTTGATTTCTGTATTAGTTACAGTTTCATTATTATCATCAGTTTTAGTAACTGTTCTTACAGTAAATACATATTTAGGTGCTTTAGCATCAGTAGTTGCAAATGCCTTATCGTTATTATAAAGTGTTAAACCTTCAGCTTTTGCTCTAGTAACAGTATTACCACTAACAGTATCTTTAGCTGTAGCTGTGATTGTAATATTTCCGTTACGGTCTGAATTTAACTCTGTACCAGCTTTTCCTAAATCTAATTTTGGATTAGAAATATCGAATACTTGTGCTTTAAATGTTTTACTTATACCAAACTTAATATCGAATGAAGAATCATTTGTAGCATTTAATTCTAATATAGCTCTTGCAACTTCTAATTGTTTACTTGCATTAATATTGTAAACAGGTCCAGTTACTGTTTCTCCATTAATTATTAATGTATAAGCTTCTTTAGAATATTTAACACCATTTACAGTGATTGCTTCTGGGTCAGTTCCTGGATATTCATTTGCTTTTGTAACAGGTACATATGTATATGTATATCCATTATTACCATCACTTTTATAAAGATCTGCAATAGCACCAACTGGAGTTACTTTTTCGAAGTTTTCTTTAACATTAATTGTTAATTTTAATTCTTGTTCTTTATTTGATTCATAGTTATTTCTGAATGTAATTGTTTTAGTTCCAACTCCAACCCAAACTACGAATTGATTACCACTACCACCATATGTTGCAACTTTAGAAGGAGTTACTACTAAGTCTGTTCCGTCTGCTAGTAATGCACTGTTAGTCATAATACCAGTTGTTAGTTCTTTATCTTTTTCAGCAATTGGATTCTTTCCTAAATCAACTAGGATACCGACTTTTGGTGTTTTTTCTTGTAATTTTCTATTTATTACAACATCAATTGTATTTGGAGTATCTTTTGATATAGATATATTTTCAATTGAATTGTTGTTATATGGTACATAGTTGCTATCAACAGCTTCTAAATCTTTATCAGCAACTTTTAAACCATTAACAGATTTTAATTCAAGATAATCTATTCCACTTGTTTTAACATAAGTTGACCTAACTATTACTTTAAATGTTTTACCACTATTATCATTAGTAAATGTAATTGTACGAGCTAAATCATTACCATCGTTTTCTATATAATCAGTTGTATTTGCATTTAAGTTAAGTACTACTGATTCGCTAGCAGTAAGATTTTTACCAACTAAGTATTTATCAACTTTAGCTGTCTCTGTTGAATCTATATTAGCATTTGAAACATTAGCATTATCTGTACCTAAATCAAGTACTAAATAATATGTCTTAGTTGTATCATTTCCATTTAAAGCTCTATTAAATTCTACATTGATTATTGGAGTGCCATCTTCTGCTTTTTCGTTTGATGTAACTCTATAAATTGAATTTTGATTATATTCTACAGCTAATCCATCGTAAGAACCACCTGTAACACCTTTTAAATTAAATACTTTAACTATTTTTGTTTTTTCAAATGGAGCACTAGCATTACTACGAGTTGCGATATAAGTATCGTTTCCAACTTTAAATGTAAATTCAAGTACTTTATCAGCTTTTGTCATTGCAAAATAGCTTTGATTATTTGTAAGTTTTACGTAATTAGGAGCAGTTGCTGTAATAGTGTCAGTTGCTGTAGTATTATCTGCTTTTGCTTGTTTTGTAACAGTTATATTTGATACTGTTCCTTCTACTTCAAATTCAACTTTTTCAATTTGAGTATATTTAATTTCTACAGTAATTGTTTCATTAGTTTCATCATTTGTAACTGTAATAGTCTTATCAGATTGAGGTAAATTTGTTATTGCAACTTGTGTTCCATTAGCAACAACTCCATACTTTTTCTCATCTGCTTCGGCTACTAAAGTCTCAGCTGTTGTAAATGATTCTGTACCAAAGTCAAGTATTAAAGCATAATTACCTGTGAATACATCAGTTTCTTTTACGTTAACTTTGCATGTTCCATTAGAACAATCTGGTTTAGAAACTGTAATATTCTTTTGATTTTCTACAACATCTGTTACATTATTTGCAGCTTTTACATCTTTTAATGCAAATGGTGTGTAATTATTAGTCATATTTATTGTTAAAGTTTCTTTGTTTTCTTTATTAGTATCATCATAGAATACTAATTCTCTTGTTGATTCTTTTGTTAACCATACTACAAAAGTTGTATTAGTTAATGAATCTGGATTATTTGAATAATTTTTAACATCGTTTCCAGTAGTTGTTTGGATACTATTGTCTTCTTCAACTACTCCTTGAGCATTAACTTTACCAATTTTCAAATTAGTAGTATCAACACCTAAGTCAACTAATAATCCGTAAACTTCTCCTACTGGTTTACCTTTGATTTCAGTTGCACTGTAATCAGCAGTTTTGAAAGTTACCATTGGTCCATTAACTGTTATATTTAATGAATTTTCTCTTAAAGCACCTACTGAAAGATTTGTAGTATTTTGTTTAAGATTATTAGTTAATGTTGTATTACCATTATATTTAAAGGCTTTTATAGGTTGTACACTAACTAATTCTAAATCTTTAGTGCATTCCCATGCCTTTGTAGTTGTATTATAATTTGCATTATAATTTGTTGTAGTTACTTTCCCTGTATCAACATCATTTTTTGTAATAGCAAATTCAAATGCAGTTTTATTACTTGATGTGAATGTTTTAGTTTTTGTGTCAAATGTTACTCCAGCAGTTTTAACACTAACTGTTTCATCATCTGCTAAATTTGTAGTAACATTAAGTGTTACTTCTTCTTTTGCGTTATATGTAACATAGATTAATGTTGATTCAGTTTCATCGATAAACATTAATGCTACATTTTCATAAGATTTATTAGTTTCAGGAATTACGATTGTTGTTTTAGTTCCATTTTTTGTTACTGCAGGATTAGCAGTAGCAAATCCATCTATTGTAGTATAAACAAGAGGGTTTCCACTTAATTCTTTACCAAAATCAACATCTAATGAAACTGTAGTGCTTGCTACTACTGGGTTTACTTCGTTGATTACTAATGTCTTCTTAGTTGAGTCATAACTTACTGTGAAGTTACCTTCTGTATCAGTACCGTCTTTCTTAACAGCACTAACTACATTTAAATTACTTTCTGTATCAGGTACTACTGGTACACTTGGATTTCCAGATGATTCAAATGTTTCAATTAAATAGTTTGAATCACTAACCATTGTACCTTCACCTGTGATAGTTGATTGATTACCACTTTTAGGTTTAATCATTTTTGTGATTTCAAAAGTTGTATTATCTTTTATATTTACGTTATTGTTTGGTCTTAATGCATCTCTCCATGCACCACTACTATTTTTTAGATATAATGTTGGAGTTTCGTTGAAGTCAAGAGTTGGAGTTGCATCTACTATATTTAAAGTTGTAAAACTATTAATAAATGCATGAGAACCAAATACATATACATTCTCTTGTGTAGTTTCAGCTACTCCATCTACCATTTCAGTAGTTGAAGTTTTTTCAGCTATTTCTTTTGCTGTAAATGTTTTAGCACTCAAACTGCTTACTCCAGCAAACATTACTGTTGTGCATAATAGACCATATTTTGCTATTTTTTTCATTTTAATTCCTTTCATAATTTATTAAATTAATTATTTTTTTGTTACTGAATATCTTGTTCCGTTTATTAGTACATATGCTACTGCGTCTCTATCGTCTATGTTGATCAATGGAGCTCCTGCAGCTGAATCATATGCACCAAGATTTGTCTTAGAGCTATTATATACTCTTGAAACTGTACTAGTTACATCAGTACCATTTTTATATACAAGTACTCTTAGTTGAATATCATTACCTGAATATTTAACTGTTTCGTATGTATATTTATCTTCAATTGGTGTTGGGTCAACTGGTGTTGGGTCTACTGGTGTTGGGTCTACTGGTGTTGGGTCAACAGGTTTACTTGGTTTAGTTGGTTTAGTTGTATTTCCTGGTTTCTTTGTTGTAGTTCCTCCACCATTATTGCTTGTTGATTGAACTTTCTCCCACTTAGCTGTTAATGTGATATTACCAGTTATTTCGCTTCCTACTTCATATTTTTTGTCTCCGTTATACCATCCTAAGAAATTGTAACCACTTCTTGTTGGTGTTGGAAGACTAGCAATTTTACCATCTTTGACGTCTACTGGCTCTACTGAATCGCCACCATCAACGTTAAATGTGATAGTATATGTATTCTCTTTTTCTCCACTTTCTACCCATTTAGCAATCAATGTTATATTTTTAGTAACTTCTGTACTAAAATTATATTCATTGTTACTATTGATATCAATGTACCAGCCGCCAAATGTATATCCTTCTCTTGTTGGATTAGCAGGTTTTGTTGCTGTTTTTCCTTTTTCAACAGTTTGGCTACTAACACTAGAACCCCCATTACTATCAAAAGTAACTTTGTAGTCCTCTTTAGTACACCCACATGCTGTTAAGAAAAGACAAGAAACTACTAGTAAAATACCAATTTTTAGTTTTCTCATATATTCTCCTTTCTATAAAATTCATGCACATAGATAGAATAAAAGACCAAAAATATCAAAATTATTACATAAATTTTAATGTTGTTTGGTCTCTTCTTGTACACTTCGAACTCATTATACAATTTTTATTTTTGTAAGTCAATCACTTAATTACAAAAATCGTCAAAATATTTATTGTTTTCAGTAAGTAGGAAAATAATGGAAATTTTTATTTTTAAATTTTATTGTTTTTTAGTTTTTTTATATTACTTGCTTCTCTTAAGTTATAGATTTTTATTAATTCAAATGCTTCATTTATTTTAGAAGCAATAGCTATATCTCCAATTAAATAATATTCATTACTTAAAGATTGTATTTCTTCATCAGTTAATTTAGATAATTTTATTAGTAAATCCATGTAGTTTGTATTTAAGATTATTTCTTTTCTAAAACTATTTAATAATAAATTCATAAAAGTACCTCTTTCAATACGAATATTGTACTATAAATTTTTATTATGTCAATTTTATTACTTGAGGTTTTTTCTTATTAGTGCTAGAGTCCTGTTGTTTGATATTTTTGTATATGTTTCAAAGTCTTGTTTTTTTATTAAGTCTAATAAGGTAATTTGTTCATTTATATCTAAAGAAGAAAATAACTTTTCTATTTGTTTATCTGTAAGTTTCTTTTTTATAATATTGTTACAACTTTTATATGCTTTTAATTCTCTTTTTAGATTAAGTAACTTTTGTTTTAAATTTAATATTCTCATATGCTTTTCTTTCCTTTAATATTATTTTCAAGTTTAAAGTAATCACTTTCATTTAGTTTTAGTCCATTTATTTCTATAGTAAAATTTTCATTTCTTTTTATATTATAAATAGATTTTATTTCTTTAGTCTTTTTAAATTTATAATAATGTAGTTTTCTTTCAAGAATTAATTTGTTAATTCTATATTTATGTGTAATAAGCCCTTCTATGTTTTGTATTATTAAAAATATGCAGGATATAATTATAAATAATTTATTATCAAAAGTAAATAGTAAAGGAATAGAAATGAAACTTATAAGTAAAGATAATTTATGACTTAGATTATATGAGAAAATTAAGTCTAGTGTATTATTTACTAGTTTTCCTCCATCTAATGGAAGTATTGGTAGTAAATTAAATTTTAGTAAAAATATATTTATGGTATAGAATTTTGAAAAGGTAGATTCTGTTACATAACCTAATGTATATATATAATAAATAAAAATCAAAAATAAAATTTGAGTAAGTGGACCCATTATAAGAGTTATTATTTCTTTTTTTATACTAAGACTAAGTGATTCATTAAGACTAGTTACTCCTCCAAACATAAATATTCTTATTTCACTAACTTTAAGATTAAGTAATTTTGCAGTTATAAAATGTCCTAGTTCATGAACTATTATTATTAAGATAGTTAAAAATACTATTTCAAAATAACCTGCTAAAAAAGAAAGTAAAACTACTATGTAAGTAGTTATATCTATTTTTATATTATTTGATATATGGTTTGTAATCTACACTCTCTCCTTCTTTTTGAAATTCTAAATATAATTTTTCATTACTCGTCCCTATAATAGTGCCTTTTTCTATATAGTCATATATTTTAATGTCGTTTGGAGTAATGTTACCATATATTACATCAATTCCATTGCTTTGCTGGATTACAACAACACTTCCATAAGGCTCTTTTTCTCCTATAAATACTACAAGTCCACTTTCTAACATTTTTACATTGTAGTTTTTACCTACAGTTAGTTCTACTCCACTACCAGATTCAGTAGCAGTGTAATATTCTAAGTTTGAAGTTTTGTTTACTGGAAGTACAGTTTTCTTTGTCTTATTTGTTAAATCTAGTAGATACTTTTTATATATACTATTTATTTTTGCAAAGTTATAATTTGTTTCAAATATATATTTATTAATTACTTTTTTTGCCTTTTCACTTAAGTTACAAGTAATTAGTAATAATAATACTAATGTGGCAGTTAAAAGAGTTCGTTTTATTATACTATTTCTATAACTAGTTTTTTTATTTTCATTATCTTGTTTTTTAGATTTTTTCATATATTCTTCTAAAGACACTTTTATCACCCTAAAAATATATATGATTTTTTATTATTTTAAATGAATACTAGTTGCAGTTTTGTGTTATTTTTTATAAAATTAAGATTATGGAAAAGATTAGTGTTAGTTTAGTAATTGAGAAAAAAAGTAAGTTTTATGGATATAGGTATAATGTTAGTAGCATACTAGAGGTAGAGGCTATTATAGATGAATTAAGAAAAGAGCATAAGAAAGCAAGACATATATGTTATGCTTATAAGATTGGAGCCTTAGAAAAGAAAAATGAAGATAAAGAGCCTGCTAATACTGCTGGTAAGCCTATTCTTGATGTGATTAATTTTAATAATTTAGATAATACTTTAATTGTAGTAGTTAGGTATTTTGGTGGTACTCTTTTAGGTAGAGGTCTCCTTACTAGAACTTATAGTAAGGCAGCTCGCGAGCTTATATAGTAGGAAGTGTAGAAGTATGAAGGAGAAATATGTTTTAATTTGTAGTGTTGTTAGTTTTATTTTGCTTTTATGTGTTTTTTTAATTCCTCCAAGAATTGTAATAAATGAAGAAGAAACAGTTATTGAATATGGAAGTGAATATATAGTTCCAGAGGCTACTGGAGTTAAGTTTTGGCACAGATTTAGAACTGATGCTCAAAGTAATATAGATTGTAATATAGTTGGAGAATATACTATTACCTACTCTTTAAAATATTTATTTTTTAATGTAAGTAAGACAAGAAAAGTTAGAGTTATAGATACAGTTAGTCCAGTTATTAATTTAAATGGAAACATGGAGAGTGTTGTGTGCCCTAATGGGGAGTATGAAGAAGAAGGATATTATGTAACTGATGAATATGACGGGGATATTAGTAATCAAGTTATAAGAGAAGTTATAGATGGCGGGGTTAAATATACAGTAAAAGACTCAAGTGGTAATGAAACAAGTGCTATTAGAAAGATTATTAAGAAAGATGAAGAAAAGCCTACTATTAGTTTGAAAGGAAAAAGTACAGTTTATTTATATGTAGGAAATAATTATAAAGAAAATGGTTATAGTTCTTATGATAATTGTGAAGGAGACACTACAAGCAAAGTTCAAGTTAAGTCTAATGTAGATAATACTAAACCTGGTACTTATTATGTTACCTATAGTGTAGAAGATAATTCAAAAAATAATACAAGTGTTAGAAGAAAAGTTGTTGTGTTATCAATGGACACTGGAACTAATACTACTGGAACAATTTATTTGACTTTTGATGATGGACCTAGCCGATATACTAATAGGCTTTTAGATGTTTTGAGAGAAAATAATGTGAAAGCGACATTTTTTGTTACAAGTTCTGGTGGTGGAAGTGATAATGATATATTAAGGGCTTATAATGATGGACATACTATAGGACTTCATACATATACTCATAATTATTCTTTAGTTTATAGTAGTGTTGACGCATATTTTAATGACCTTAATTTGATTAGTGAGAGAGTTAAAAATATTACAGGTATAGAGTCTAAAATTATACGTTTTCCTGGGGGAAGCTCTAATACTGTAAGTAAAAGATATTCTCCAAAGATTATGAGTGAGCTTGCAAATGAGGTAATAAATAGAGGATACAAGTATTATGACTGGAATGTTTCTAGTGGAGACGCAGGTGGCGTGCATACTAGTGATGGAGTTTTTTATAATGTTGTAAATAATTTAAAGAAAGACAGGATGAATATGGTACTTATGCACGATACTAAAGGTTTTAGTGTAGAGGCAGTTCAAGATATTATTAATTATGGTAAAGCAAATGGTTATACTTTTCTTCCTATTACAATGAATACAAAGATGGTAAAACATTCCATTAGTAATTAAGAATTTTTTCCTGTACACTTTTGTTTTAAATGTATATAATATATTAAAAAGAAGAAACGCTTGGTAATCTAAGGGATTTAATTACCGACTCTACTAGAGTTAATAGCATTTCTTCTTTTTTTGTTATTTTTTTTCTTTGGTTAAAATTCAATATTCTGAGTACAATTTTAAGTTTTGTTATATGAAATGTAGTGATATATGTAACAAAATGGCGTTTAAAATTAAAAATTGAAACAACAAAATTAAATTTTATGTATCATATATTGCTACAAAAATATGTAGACAAACTAATTATAATATGATATGTTCTTATTAAGAAAACGATTTAGTACCTGGTTGTCTACCTAACACTTAAATCTTAAATTGCATGATGAAAATACAAAAAGATGGAGAGTGTAATTAGCAACTCATTTACATGAATTGTAATTACACTTATATGGTACCAGGTGATGGGTTTAATATGAATAACAGGAAATACATCATGTGTCTGTTGAACAACATTTGTATTGTTTTGGTACTCACTGTTACCATGCGTGTAACAGCGATACTCAAAAAAAATGACATCAGTCCTTGAAAAAGACTAATGTCTATCCGAGACAAGGTAGGCATTCAGCAATGCTAAATGCTCCCTTTAATATTATATGGATTATCTCCATGTGAATACATTGTACCAAATTAGTAAGTTAAATTCAATAGTTTTGAAAAAAAGTCTTATAAAACGGACTTTTAATAGTGTAATTTATTTTTTAATTTAGTCGCGGTTTAAAAAATTTTTATAAAAACTATTCACTTTTTAACGAATAAATGATAGAATTTTAGTTAGAAAGGGAATAAGAATTATGAATTATTATGATAAAATTTTAAAAATTGTTGAAAAAAATAAAGGATATGTTACAACAAATGAGGTTGTAGAAAATAAAATTGAAAGAAAATTTTTAACAAATATGGTTAAAAAAGGTATTTTAGTAAGAATTTCAAGAGGATATTATGGTTTACCAAATTATATAGAAGATGAGTATTATAAGATTGCTTCTAAAAGTAAAAATGTTAGGTTTTCTGGCTCTACTGCACTTTATCTTCATAATTTATCTAATCGTACTCCTCTAATATATAATGTTACTTTACCTTATGGATATAGTGGTGTTTTACAAAAAGAGAAAAATGTTATACTTAATTTTGTAAAAAAAGAATTACTTGATTTAGGTGTTATAGAAATGATTTCTCCGTTTGGTATGAAAATTAAAGTTTATGATGTAGAAAGAACAATATGTGATATTATAAAAAATAAAAATAAAATGAATGCCGAAATTTTTTCTAAAGCACTAAAGGAGTATGCAGGAAGTAAAAATAAAAACTTAAATAAGTTAGCCATATATGCAAAGAAAATGAATATTGAAAAAAAAGTTAGTGAATATATGGAGGTATTATTATAGTGAATAAAGATAAATTAAAAAGTATTATATCTAAAAAAGCAGAAGGAGATAATAATTTATCAGCCCAACTTTATCAAATGTACTTTTTTGAACATATTTTAGATAGAATTTCTAAAAGTAAATATAAACATAATATTATTTTAAAAGGTGGACTTTTGTTATCTTCAATTATCGGAGTAGACGTGCGAACAACAAAAGATATGGATGCTACTTTAAAAAGCATTCCACTTGGAAAAGAAAATGCAGAAAGCATTATGCAAGAAATATTAAATATTGATACAAATGACGGAATTTCTTATAAAATAGTAAATATTAAAGATATAAGGTTAGAAAGTGAATATGGTGGTTATAAAATCAATATTTTGGCTATTATGGAAACTTTAAAAGTATATATTGCTATTGAACTTACGACTGGCGATAAGATAACTCCAAGAGAAATAGAATATAATTATAATTGTATATTTGAAGATAAAAAAATTCCCATACTTGCTTATACACTTGAAACAGTTGTAGCAGAAAAGTATCAAACCATTATTTCAAGAGGAATCTATAACACTAGAATGAAAGATTTTTATGATATTTATATACTCATAACTGATAAAAAAGAAAAAATAAAGTTAGATAATTTAACTATGGCAATAAAGAATACCTTTAAACATAGAGAAACAGA
>CAYWED010000032.1:0-13670 GCA_964457135.1 uncultured Muribaculaceae bacterium | reverse complement strand
GATAAGAAAATAGTTTGTCCTTTATTATCGTTCATAGCTCTTTACCTCCTTTACTATAATAATCATACTAGGTTTTTACATTAATTGCAAGAAAAAGTTAAAACAATTTTCACATATTATACACACAATATAAAAAGGTGCCTTTAAAACACCTAAATAAACCATTATTTTTTAACTATTTTTAATCTGGCAAAATACACTTTTCCATTATCAACGTCTTTATTTATATTATCTCTAAAATCATAATTAAATGTTATTTCTTTGGTTTCACCAGCATTTATTATCATATCTTCCAAAACTACCTTATCATTATAACTGCCATCAGGAACTCTGACTTTATTTATATCTAATAAAACTCTACCATCCATAGATATTCCCATATAAAGCCTATTTTCATAACTGAATTGATTAACTATATCCTCAAATAACACATCATACTTTATTGCCTCATTGGTATTATTTACTACTTTAAAACTTTTACTACCTTTCCATCCAGGTACCATATCTTTACTATCTATTAAATCAATCGAATCTATTATAAAACTTTTTTCATTATCTTTAGTAAAATTAACATCTTTAACTACATTAGCTTTTACATCTATTAAAGAATTATTTGGTTTTCCATCTCTATCACTATCTATATTAGCGTCCGCTCTTCCATCATTATTTAAATCTATATTTATATCTGCCACTCCATCCCCATCTAAATCTACATTAACTTGTGGTACACCTAAACTATCTAAACTACAATTTAAATAACATTTTTCATCTTTCATTTGAATAGTTAAATTTTTGTCTGCTTTTAAATCTCCATCTGTATCTACATTTATATCTGCTTTTCCGTCACTATCAAAATCAATATTTATATCTATTTTGCCATCGTTATCTGTATCAATATTTACATCTGCTTTTAAATCTACATCTACATCTATATTAATATCTGCTTTTCCATTTAAAGTCATATCTATATTTAAATCTGCTAACATATCTCCATCTGTATCTATATTAATATCTGCCTTTCCATCTCCATCTAAGTCTATATTTATAAGTGGCCAAACACTACCCTCTACTAAACAGTTAACATCACACTTTCCATTTCCATCTTTATCTTGATTTATTAAATTAAAATCTGCTTTACCATCTTTATCTTTATCTAAATTAAATATAGGAGTTTCATAATCATTTCCATATGTAACATTAACATCAGGTTTTCCATCTTTATCTTTATCTATATTTACATCTGCTTTTCCATCTTTATCTAAATCTACATTAATTTGAGCTATTCTATCTCCATAGACATCACAGTTTAAGTCACACTTTCCATCTTTATCTAAATCAATATTTAATACAGCTACTCTTTCATTATCAAAATTTAAATTAGTATCAGGTTCTCCATCATGGTTAATATCACAATTTATATCACATACTCCATCTCCATTAATATCTTGATTAACTAAATTACTATCTGCTACTTTATCTCCATTTGTATCTATATTGAAAAATGCAATCAAAGTCTTTCTATACCCTATATTATAATCAGGTTTATTATCTTTATTTGTATCACAATTTACATCACATATTTTATCTCCATCAGTATCTACATTTAAGTCAGGCCATCCATCTCCATCTGTATCCATATTTAAATTTGAATTATTTTTAGCTTCCATAAACTTAACAAATAGCCAAGTAGTAGTAATTGTTACTCCTACAAAAAGAAACAATAATAATACTGTAAATATTTTTTGACTAGTTTTCTTTTTCTTACTTTTTGCAGGTCTAAAATAAAGTCCCTCTTCTTCTAATATTTTTCTTCTCTCTTCATCATTTCCCATAATTATCTTCTCCCTATTATCTAGTATAAATAATATCACAAATAAAATACAAAATCTATACTTTGCAATTTCAATAGTGTAAACAAAAAAGTGATTTATTCATCACTTTTTTGAGTTATTCCATCTATTTTGATTTTACCTTCAAATTTACTATTAGAATCTTTATCTTGATTTTCATCAGTTTCTCTAAATTCAAATGTTAATGTATATGTATGTGTTTCTCCTGGTTGTATAGATATGTCTTCAAGTTCAGGTATAACTTTATTATTATCTATACTTATAGGCACTCTTGATGTAGTTATATCTACTATAGTATTACCATTTCTAGTTATACCATAATACAAATTATTTTCTTCACTAAATGTATTTATTATATTAGTCCAAGAAACATTATATTTAAGAATTCTACTAGTATTGTTAGTTACTTTAAATGTCTTACTTCCAGTCCATCCAGGAACTAAACTACTAGAACTAAGTCTACCTAAATCTACAAAGCTAAGTTCAGCAATAATAATCTCAGGTTCACAATTAGTATCGCATACCCCATCTCCATCTATATCACAATTCTTTGTACACTCTTCTGGCTTATTAGGGTCTTCATGACAATTTCTATCACATATTCCGTCCCCATTATCATCACAGTTCTTTGTACATACATCTGGTTTATTAGGGTTTTCGTGGCAATTTACATCACACTTACCGTCTCCATTTGTATCACAGTTCTTTGTACACACATCTGGTTTATTAGGATTCTCATGACAGTTTCTATCACATACCCCATCTCCATTATCATCACAATCTTTTGTACATACATCTTTATCACAATTTCTTGTACATACATCTGGATTTTTAGGGTCTTCATAACAATTCTTATCGCACTTACCGTCTCCATCTGTATCACAGTTCTTTGTACAAACATCTGGTTTATTAGGATTCTCATGACAATTTACATCACACTTACCGTCTCCATTTGTATCACAATTCTTTGTACATACATTTGGTTTATTAGGGTCTTCATAACAGTTTCTATCACATACCCCATCTTTATTATCATCGCAATTCTTTGTACAAGTACAGTTTCTATCACATACTCCATCTTTATTATCATCACAATCTTTTGTACAAGTACATTCTCTATCACATACCCCGTCTCCATTATCATCACAGTTTTTAGTACATACACTTGGTTTACTAGGGTCTTCGTTACAATTTAAATCGCATTTCCCGTCTCCATCTATATCACAGTTCTTTGTACATACATCTGGTTTATTAGGATTTTCATGACAATTTACATCACACTTTCCATCTCCATTTGTATCACAATTCTTTGTGCACACGTCTGGTCTCTTAGGGTCTTCATGACAATTTACATCACACTTATTGTCTCCATTTTTATCACAGTTATAATCGCATATTCCATCATTATTTTTATCACAATTTCTATCGCATACCCCGTCTTTATTATCATCGCAATTTAAATCACATTTTCCATCTTTATTTGTATCTATATTTGTATCTGGTTTTCCATCTCCATCTGTATCGCAATTTAAATCACACTTGCCATCTCCATCTTTATCTTGATTTAAAACATCTTTATCTGGTTTTCCATCTCCATTAGTATCACAATTAAAGTCGCATTTACCATCATCGTCAACATCAATATTTATATCTGGTTTCCCGTCTCCATCTATATCAATATTTGTATCTGGCCACTCATCTCCATCATTATCACAATTTAAATCACACTTACCATCTTTATCAGTATCCTGATTCATTAAATTTTCATCTGGTTTTCCATCTCCATCACGATCTACATTTACATCTGGTTTCCCATCTCCATCTATATCAAGATTCATATCTGGTTTTTTATTATCATTTGTATCTATATTTGTATCTGGTCTTCCATCTCCATTTACATCACAATTATAATTACATTTACCATCACTATCAGTATCGCAATTTAAATCACACTTACCATCATTATTTGTATCTATATTTATATCTGCCTTTCCATCTCCATTTAAATCTAAATTAGTTTCAGGCCATCCATCATTATTAATATCACAATTTAAATCACAATTGCCATCTTTATCTTTATCTTGATTAATTAAATTATCATCTGGTACTTTATCACCGTTAGTATCTATATTAAATATAGGTTTGTTTTCTGGATCTCCTTTAATTGTAATATTAATATCCGGTTTCCCATCTCCATTGATATCACAATTAACATTACATTCTCCATCATTATCCGTATCTATATTTAAATCAGGTCTCATATCTCCGTCAATATCACAATTTAAATCACAATTGCCATCTTTATTAATATCTATATTTATATCTGCCTTTCCATCTCCATTTAAATCTAAATTAGTTTCAGGCCATCCATCATTATTAATATCACAATTTAAATCACAATTGCCATCTTTATTAATATCTTGATTAATTAAATTAAAGTCTGGCTTTTTATCTCCATTTGTATCTACATTAAATATAGCAGCATGAAGTCTTCCATATTTAGGATAATTAATATTATAATCAGGTTTCCAATCTCCATCAATATCACAGTTAACATCACACTTACCATCTTTATCTAAATCAATATTTAAATCTGGCCAACCATCTTTATTTAAATCGCAATTAAATCCATTAGCATCACAATTATATTCATTACTATCAATAAATTTAAAAAGAGAATAAGTCCCAAAAGCAGTTACCCCAAGCAAAATAAACAAGAAAAGTAAAATCAATATAAATCTTTTCTTTTTTTCTTTACTACTTTGAGATTCTTCAAAATAAAGTCCCTCTTCAGAAATAATTTTTCTTTGTTCCAAATACGTTTCTCTATCCATATCATTTTTTGCCATAAATGTCACTCCCTATTTTCTATATAAATAATAACACAATTATAAAGTCAAAGCAAATAAAAAGAAATTCTTCTTCTAGTTTTCTATCAAATTTACACTCTTTCTTATAATTAACTTCTTTTATTTTTAATATACACAACTGAAACATTTTACTAATTTCAGGAAAATCTTTCACTTGACTGAAACATTTTATTGACTTTAGAAAAATCTTTCACTATAATTAAAATAAAAGGAGATGAACTTCAATGATTAAAAGAGAGCATTATATAAAGGCTATACGCGAATTTTATGAAAGCGATTTAATAAAAATAATTACAGGTATAAGAAGATGTGGTAAATCGATAATATTAGAACAAATAAGAGAAGAAATTAAAGAAAAATCAGATAATATCATATATCTAAATTTTGAAGATAAAAGCATATCTTCTAATATAAGCAATGTTGACATTTTACTAGAATATATTGATAAATTTAGAAAAAAAGGTAAATGCTATATATTTTTAGATGAAATACAAATATTAAATAATTGGCAAGAAGCCGTAAAAACTTTAAGACTTCACAATAATTCAGTTTTTATAACAGGCTCTAATTCAAAACTTTTATCAAAAGAATTTACTAAAGAATTAAGTGGTAGATATGTTAAATTTATAATTAACCCATTTGTTTACAAAGAAATATTAGAATATACTAAAGAATTAAACAAAGAATGCACAATAACTGATTATCTAATTTGGGGTGGATTTCCAAAAAGATTAGAATTTGGTACTATAGAAGCCACAAAAACTTATCTAAATGATTTAAATGACACTATTGTAATAAATGATTTAATTAATAGATATAATATAAAAAAAGTCAATTTATTTAATAGTTTAGTAAATTTTGCATTACGTTCTAATAGTAGAATTATATCTGCTAAATCTATACAAAATTATATAAAAGAGAATAATGAAAAATGTTCTATTAATACAATTATTAAATATTTAGATTACTTAGAAGAAGCCTACATAATAAATAAAATAAAACCATTTTCATATAAAACTAAAACTGAACTAAAATATTATAGTAAAATATATAATACAGACGTTTCTATGAACTCAATAAGATGTATGAATAACAGATATGATTTATCTCATAATTTAGAAAATATTATTTATAACGAACTTATTTATATGGGTTATAATGTGTGTGTATTTACAAAAAAAGAGAAAGAAATTGATTTTTTAGCAACTTTAGAAAACAAAGAATATTATATTCAAGTTGCTTTAAGTATAGTAGATGAAAAAACCTACGAAAGAGAAATGAAAGCATTTGAAAATATTCCTAATACTTCTCAAAAAATAATAATTACAAATGACGATATCGATTACTCAACAAGCGTAGTAAAACATATAAAGTTAAAAGATTTTTTACTAATGAACTCTCTTGAAAACGAACTAAAATAAATTAGAATTTTCGTAATAATTAGTACATTTTATCGCAAATTTACTTTCTTGTTTCACTAAAATAATTCGTTTTTACTTAAATTGAAAAAGATATAAAAATATGATAATATTTATATATATAAAATGCAAAGTTTAAGATAATTTATTATAAGATCTAAAAAAGAAAGTGAGAAGATTAATTTGAAAATATATCACGGTAGTACAGTTGTTGTAAAAAATCCAAGTTTAGAAACACTAAATTATAGAATGGATTTTGGAAAAGGTTTTTATACAACAACAGATATTGAACAAGCAAAAAGATGGACTAAAATAAAAAAAGAAAGAATACAAGAAGAAAAGAAAAACGAAAATATAAAAAGATATATTAATATCTATGAATATATAGAAAATGAAAATCTTAATATATTAAATTTTGAAGAAACAACTGAACAATGGTTAAAATTCGTATTTAAAAATAGACAAAGTGATGAACTCGTACATCAATATGATTGTAGAATGACCAGTAGCAAATGATAATTTATATCAAGTATTAGTAAGCTATGAAAATGGAATCTATGATATAGAAGAAACTATAAAAAGGCTTAAAACTTATCTATTATCTAATCAAATTTCATTTCACACATTAAAATCTTTAGAATGTATAAAATATATAAAAACTATTGAAGTAGGTGAAGAAAATGAGTGAAGGTAAATTTACTTGTATGATGTTTTACAATAGTACAAACATTATGTGATAGTATTAAAAATTATTTTAATATTAGTTATTTAGAAGCAATGAATTTATTGTATCATTCTAAATTATATAAAGCATTGGAAAAAGAAGAAACAAAAATGTAGTATTATAGTAATTATGATTTATTTAGAATGTTTTTAAAAGAAAAGAAAACAGGAAAATATACTGTTTAGGGGGATAGGATGGAAAAAAAATAAATGATTTTATTATATTTTGTGTTGAAATTTTCAAAGAAAAAAATAAACTTACTGGCAAAGAAGTATATGAATTATTTGAAAAGTATGGAGTATTTAAGTATTTACATGATGGATATGATATGCTCCATACACAAGGTGATAGATGGTTGATAAATGACATAAATGAATTTTTAAAGGTTAGAGGATATAACATAAAATATTAAGAGAAAAAGAAAGTATAATTTACCAAAAAACTACTTCGTAATAAGAATTAGTTTTTTTACATATTCTTCCAATACTTACTTATAGCTCCAAATGTAACTATAGGATTTAAAAATCCAAATATTGCACGGTAGACACTAACGTCATAAATAAACACATTTGCCATAAATATAGCCACTACTGAAGCAACTATAAAAAAGAAATAAATCTTCTTTCTATAAATTAACAAAAGTATATTAGATATTACACTTGCAAGCCCAGCTGCGAGCATTACATAAGCATTAACCCCGAGTAAACCAATAACATTTATCGACTGTATTACTATACATAACAAAATCCATACCTTTACTCCAGAACTAAAATTTGTTCCTAACTCTTCTTCTACCATTGGATTTTTACTAAAATCATTTCCACACCCAGTACAAAACTTAGAATTAACCTCGCACTTTTCTCCACAATTTGGACACAACATTACACTCTACCTCCTAAAACATATTACTTTAATTTACTCATCTTTACTTTTTCTTCTAACTCTTTTAATTTAATTGTATTAGTCTTTTCAATTTGTTCTTCCAAGCTCCTATAATTAAGTCCTAGTCCAATAACAAAAATAAAAGCCAAAATATAAAACCAAATCATTAAAACAACAATAGTACTAAGTCCTGCATAATAAACATTATAATGCGCTAAATGTTTAATATAATATGAATAACCTAAAGTAACACCAAACCAACATACAGTAGTAAAAATTGTTCCCTTAGTAACAGCTCTTCTCTCCATCTTTTCATCAGGTGCAATTATATAAATTAGTTTTATAAAATAATACATTACAAACAAAGTAATTGGAATATTCAAAATAGGATACAACACTTTAATAGTATCAACAATTTCATTTTTAATCCCAATAGCCGAAATAACACTCAAAATTTGTTCACCAAACACAGGCACTACTAACATGAATGTAAATAACAAGAAGATTATAAATGTAAGTAAAAATGCCTTAATACGTCTTTTCACATAATGCTTATTTGGAATATTAAAAACCATATTAGACGCTACTATAATTGCATCACTTCCATTACTTGCTAAAAAGAAAGCAACCATAATATACATAATAAACGAAAGATTTAAAGATTGTTCAGTAAATATCGGAGTAATAAGACTCATAAGTTCAGGACTAAAGTTTTTTTCAATAAACTCAGTTATATAAGAAATAGAAAGGTTAAAAGACCCTGCAATAACAAGTAATATTGAAATAATAGGCACTACTGAAAGCACAAAATAGTAAGCAAGCGTACTAGGCAAAGTAAGCATTTCAGGCTTTTTCATTATTTCATACAAGTTTTTAGCAAAGTCCTTAACCTTTTCTTTCATTCTATTCTCCTTTATTTTTTCTCATCATAATAAGTGCTTCATTAATAGCATCATCTATAGTAGTACTCTCAGCATTAATAAGTGAGTACCCTATACTAGCTCCATAATTATAAGGCAATTCTTTTAACTCTTTTAATAACTTATTAACATATGTTACAATTTGTTTTTCATCATACCCTACCATATAAACTAAAAATTCATTACCATCTGTTCTAATAATCTCACTATTTTCTCTTTGTGTCTTAATTAATATACTAGCAGCAGCCTTAATTTGTCTGTCTCCTTCTTCATGACCTTTAGTATCATTAATAACTGCAATATCATTTAAATCCATTACTACAACTGCTTGAGGATATATCTTATTAGTTTCCCAATATGCTAAATTATCATTAAGATAATTTCTATTCTTCAAATTAGTCATAACATCTAAATACATCATCTTATCTTCTTTTCTAATCTTCTTAGTAACCTTAACTCTTTTTTGTAATTTAAAGATTAAGAATGAAACTGCAAACACAAGTGCTAATATATAAGTAAGATTACCAAATATAAATTGTATTACTACACTAGAATTTGAATCTTCTAAAGAATTACTAACAGCCATATTATTAACTGTTCTAGTACCAAGTGTACTTAAATAAAAATCAAACATATTATTAAGAACACTATTATCTTTATTTAACAAAAATGAATTTCCAGAATTACATGTCCCTATATATTTAATAACATAATTTTTTAATTTAGTATTTCTATAATAATCATATGTACTCTTCTCTACTATTAATATATCATTATAATCCATCGCGTCAAATAAATCTTTATATGTATCATATACAGTCACAGTTACATCTTTACTTCTTATATAATTAAATAACTTAGTATTATTAACCATCTTTATTGAATCATCTTTTATAGACTCTAAACTTTCAACTGGAATAACATTATCTTGATGAGTAACAATAACATAATTAATATTACCTAAACTAACACTTTCAAGATAATTTTCATTACTAACATTATAGTAATTCATAACAAGGTCAACTTTTTTTTCACTTAATGCTTCATTTAATTTATCAATATTTTCATATTTAATATATTTATATGTAGCCCCTGTCATATTAGCAAACAAACTCAAATATTCATTAGTAACACCACTAAATTTATTACTTTTTCTACCCTCATATGGAAGATTATCTATATATCCAACAATTATATCATCTCCACTAACTGTTTCTCTTTCAAGTTCACTCAAGTTATAAGCTTCATTATATAAACTTAAAAAATGCTTATTAATACTTGTCATTAAATTAGAATTCCATTTATTAAAAAACTTTTCAAATATATTACTTAAAGTACTTTCACTATCATTTCTACTTAAAACATAATGTGAGTGAAGACCCTCTATATGATATACAATATGATATTTATTATACAAAATATCTTTCATATATTTATACATTGGTACTATTGCATATATAACACTATCATCCATTTCATGAACTATATCATCAAAACTCTCCATAGAACCATATACAAAATTATAATCTTTTAAATAACTAGAAATATATTCTTTATCTTCATCAATTACTGCAATAGTTTGTCCTTTAATAGTAGATAAATCACTAACACTATTTTCTCTACTACTAATTAAAACAAAATGGTCAGTATAAAATAACAAATCCCCACTACTTAAAATATTTTTTTCTTGAAAAGTATAATCAGCATTTCCATCTACAGAAACATTAAAATTAAGTCCAGTATCTTGTCCTATTTTATCTAAATAATCATAAAACACACCTTGTCCACTATCACTAAACACTGGTAAATATCCTTGAACACCAGTAACTATAATGTTCTGCGTATTAGAATTAATCCAACTTTTCTCACTAAAAGAATAATTATTTTTAGAATAATTTACATAATATAAAATTCCAAAAACAGTAACTATTAAAATTACTAGAAGTCCCCCTATTAAATAGTATTTTTTATTATTTTTCTTCATAAATCCATCCCTAATTATTTGTCCAAACGATTTTGTTATTACCTGAATGTTTACTTCCCATCATTGGATACATTGTTGTCTCTTCACTAGATGTTTTACATGTAATCATAAATTGAATATCATAAAAACCTTTTATTTCATCACTAAATACATCAAGTGCTTTTATTGCATATCCTTGTGCATCTGCTTTGCTTACTCCATTACTCACATCAAGCATAACATAAATTATTTTTCCCTTAACGTCCACACTAACGCTTTCTACACCTGAGTCGTACAAAGCTTTAATTTCACTTCCAGCATTTTCACTTACTGGATAATTTTCTATTCCATCAAGTCTATTACCATACTTATCCCCATCATCTTTATAAAAATAAGATAACAAGCCAATAACTATAGCAATTAAAGATACTAAAATTACAATTGATAAAACAAACAATATCTTATTTTCCTTTATTAATTTTTTCATCCTTTTCACCTCAGTTATTTAATTATACTATATTTTATTATAATTATCTAGTTTACATAACATAGAAAAATACTCGTTACTTTTTGTAACAAGTATTCTTACTTACTATAAATTACTTTAGTCTTAGACCCATCAGTCAAATGTATGTTATTTATCATGTTTCCACTTACTGGAATACTTATTTGAAACTGACCATTATTATACTTATTAGATACACTAACACTAGTAATAGTTACATAAAGTTCGGTACTTACTTGTGTATAACTATAACTTTTATATGCTCTTCCTGAATCAGTAAAATTTCCATTAATTTCTATAGAATTATTACTTAAAGTTACTTTATCAATATTTACACCTTCATAACTATCACTTCCAATCACAAAAGATTTCACATAAAATACTCCTAAAACTAATATTACTATTGCAAAAACAATAATTGCTACTTTAAAAAACTTATTCATTTAAAAACTCCTTTAATTTATTTTCATCCCAAATTTCTATATTAAGTCTAACTGCATCATCATACTTTTTACCTGGGTCTTTTCCTACAATAACAACATCTGTCTTACTAGAAACACTACTACTTGTATTTCCTCCTCTATCTTCAATATATTTTTTGATTTCATCTCTAGTAATAAAATCAAATGAACCAGTAATTACAAATCTCTTTCCATTAACTCTCTCATCAATTTCTACATTACTTGCTTCATAACTCGTATTTATTCCAAGACTTACTAACTTTTCAATTTCACTCTTATTATTTTCATCTTTAAAATAACCAATTATACTACATGCTAGAATATCACCTATATCTTGAATACTAACTAACTCATCATAACTAGCATTCATTAAATTATCTAAACTTTTAAACCTAGTAGCAAGCACTTTAGCAGTCTTTGCTCCTATTCCACTTATACCTATAGCATTAATTAATCTTTCAAGTCCTCTATGTTTACTCTCTTCAATACTATCTATTAAATTATCAACACTTTTATTCCCAAATCCCTCTAAATTAATTAACTTATCTCTAAGTAAATATAATTTATAAATATCACTATATCTCTTAATAAATCCATAATTGTAAAAGTCCTCCATAATTCTTTCTCCTAGTCCATCTATATTCATCGCGTCTCTACTAACAAAATGACACAAACTTTCAATCTTTCTAGCAGGACAATGCTCATTCTCACAAAAACTACCAACTATATCTTCATGTCTTACTAAAGTACTACCACATATTGGACACTTAGTAGCCATTACAAAATCTTTTTCTTCTCCAGTCCTTCTTTCGATTTTTGCCTCGACCACCTCAGGTATAACATCCCCTGCTTTTCTTATAGAAACTGTATCTCCTATTTTTAAATCTTTCATTAAAACATAATCTTCATTATGTAAAGTAGCCCTGCTTATTGTGGAACCCGCTACAATTACAGGCTCTAAAACTGCATTAGGTGTAACCATACCTGTACGGCCCACTGTAAATATAATATCTTTTAACTTAGTAAGAACCTCCTGCGCAGGAAACTTATATGCAGTAGCCCATTTAGGATATTTTGCAGTATTTCCAAGTTCTAACTGTGTCTTAATATCATTAACCTTAATAACAACACCATCTATATCATAACTTAAACTCTTACGTTTCTTTCCCTTATCTTCTATAAACTTTAAAATTCCTTCAACATCTCCAACTTTCTCACTAAGGGGATTTGTCTTAAAACCTAACTCTTTCATAAACATAAGTGCCTCATAATGAGTCTTAATACCATAATCAAGTGGATTTGGTAAATGATATATAAAAGTATCTAATCGTCTTTCAGCAGCAATCTTACTATCAAGTTGTCTTATACTACCAGCTGCTGCATTTCTACAATTTTGAAAAAGTGGTAGTCCTTCTACTTCACGCCTCTTATTTAATTCTTCCAAGACTTTCTTAGGCATATATATTTCACCACGAACCTCTATTGAAATAGGTTTCTTTAAAGATAAAGGTACGCTTTTAATAGTTCTAACATTA
The DNA here is from genome assembly GCA_964457135.1 of uncultured Muribaculaceae bacterium. Taxonomy (GTDB): domain Bacteria; phylum Bacillota_I; class Bacilli_A; order RF39; family UBA660; genus MGBC139354. The sequence continues at coordinate 542 of CAYWED010000032.1, read as the reverse complement.
CTTGTAATATCTTCTCCAACTACCCCATCTCCTCTAGTAGATGCAGTTACTAACTTACCATTTTCATAACTAAGAGAAACTCCAAGACCATCAATTTTTAACTCACAAACATATTCAGGTTCTACTCCCTCTTTTTTTATTCTCTTATCAAAATCTCTTATTTCTTCTTCATTAAAAACATTAGAAAGACTTATCATAGGTATTTTATGCCTATGTTTAACAAACCCTTCACTTACCTCTCCTCCAACTCTTAAAGTAGGAGAGTCTTCTCTTATATATTCTGGATTTTCTTTTTCTAATTCTATTAACTCTCTTAAATATTTATCATATTCCTGGTCAGTAATAGTAGGATTATCTAAAACATAATAATTATAATTTGCCTCATTTAAAATTTCTACTAATTCGTTTATTCTATCCATTTTATTCACCTATTAAATTATACTAAAAATCCTAAGAAAAAAAAAGTGAATTTATAACTACAAAATCACAGGATAAGTAAATGAAAAATATACGAAAAAAGCATTGACACCCATAATAATAGA
>CAYWED010000031.1:0-14051 GCA_964457135.1 uncultured Muribaculaceae bacterium | reverse complement strand
GAAGTAATACTATTAAAAGAAATACTGTTAAAGGACATCAATTAAATGGTAGAAGTATAGAAGATTTATCACAAGAAGAAAGAGATAATAGCCCACTAGGTATTGCTGAGTTTGATACTGTTGAAGGTATTAAAGGTGGGGAATTGTTATTTACTATTATGATACCTTGTTTTTCGTTAATGTTAGCATTTAAAATCAAAAGAAAAACACAAGAAGAAATAATTAAACAACTAGATATATTAGAATGAAAATTAGTGAGATATTTTTATATATTATTTAAAAAAGTAATACCTGATAATGGGGTTGAATTTCTTGATTTTAAAGGACTTGAAAAATCAGTATTTGAATTATTAGATAAGCGTTTTGAGGTACACTATACTCATACTTATGCATCTTATGAGAAGCCACATATTGAGAATAATCACATATTACTTAGATGGTTAATTAAGAAAGGGTATGACATAACTTTATTATCAGCCGATGATATACTAGACATAATTAATAGACTTAATAATTATCCTAGGCCTAAGAAAGGGTATAGAACTCCGTTACAAATGTTAGAAGATAGTCTTGGTAGTGAAATATTGGAAATATTAAATCTTCATCATATTCCAATAGAAAAGTTAAATATGAAAGATATGAGAATTAAAAAGCAAGAGATTTAATAATTTTCTCTTGTTTTCTTAAAATCGAATATCCTAACTTAAATTAACCAATAAATTTAGATAATTGTGAAAGTTTTGAAGATGTCTTTAAAATAATAAAAGATTATATGGACTATTACAATAATGAAAGACCTCAATGGACATTAGCTAAATTAACACCTACAGAATATTATCAATATTCTATAACAGGAATATATCCATTAAAAAGAGTTAGTCAAACTCTTTATAAAAATCTTCAAGAACAACATTATTATAATCATATTTAATTTTTTGTACTAAATCATATATACTCATTTTAACAGTTATACCATTTATTACAAAATGCTTTTCAATATAATAAGACATAATTATATCTGAAATTTTCTCTTCTAATAATTTAATATTATTTAATATTTGTTTTAATGCTAACTCCTTATCATTAATATACATAAAATTGACACCTCCTCTTTCTGGTATCAGTTTATAATATGTTCATTTAATAAACTACCTTGTTTTTTTTAGTTGTCTACTCAATAGGGCCCACTTCAGATTACAGTTTTCTGATAATCTTGTTTTTTATATTAGTGTTGTGGTTTTGTGAATACTGCTACTAGAAATGCCATAATTATTGTTACCGCTAGGCCACCTGAGCTGGTTTTTAATATTCCATTAAGTAGTCCAGTAATTCCATCACTTTGGAATCCTTCATATGCTCCTTTAAATAAAAGATGTCCAAAGTTAGTAATTGGTACACTTGCACCTGCTCCTCCCCAAGAAAGAAGAATTTCATATACTCCAATACATGATAAGAAGGCTCCAGAAATTACAAGTATAGCATTTAAGTGTCCTGGAGTTAATTTAGTATTTTCTAATATAATTTGTCCTATAGCGCATATAAATCCACATATTATGAATGCATTTACATAAATCATTTTATCACTTCCAAACTCACTGCATGTGCAATACTTGGGATTGACTCTCCTAGATTACAACTAGTTTTTGAATGAAGAGAACCTGTTGCTACAAGCAGAATTTTTTTATAATTTTCTTTTAATATTTTTGAAAATAGTATTAGAGGTAAACAAGTAGGCCCACTTCCACCAGCTATTTCTTTACCTGATTTTTCTTCAAATAATAATACTCCAGCATCAACAATATTATTTACTTTCAATTTATATTCTTTGTCTAAGTATTCTTTTAGTATTTCTACTCCATATACTCCTAAGTCTCCAGTTAATATTATGTCATAGTAGTCTGGTGTTCTATTAGTATTTCTTAAGTGTTCATATATACAGGTTGCTGCACCAGGAGCCATACAAGCACCAAAATTATTTGCGTCTGTATATCCTAAGTCTATAACTTTACCTATAGTTGCTGACTCAATTTTTATATTAGTTTTTTCACTTGTTATTAAACTACTAACACTTCCAGTAGATGTAAAGGTGTTTACTTTCTTCCTTAATGCTCCATATTCTATTGGAAATCTAAATTGTTTTTCACTTGCAAGATTATGTGAACTAGTTGTTAGTATTATATTATTCATTTGTTTTGTTTCTAAAAGAGAAGACGCAAGTAGTAGTCCTTCTGTGAATGTAGCACATGCACTGTAAATCCCTAAAAATGGTATATCAAATTTTCTTGCACTAAAAGAGGACGCAAATATCTGGCTTTGTAAGTCTCCACCTATTAAGGTATCTATATTTTTTGTGTCTATTTTTTCTTTTTTTAATAAACCTTTAATCGATTCTATTTGATAGCTTGCCTCTCCTTGTTCTACACTTTTTTCTCCATTATAGTAATCGTTTATATTTTCATCTACTTTTATTTTTATATTATGTTCATTTCTACCTAGAAGTGTATATCCACTTTTTATATAAGCGTTTGTAAATTTTAATGTCATATGATTACTCCTTTTATTAATGCTAGGAAGAATGCAGCTACTAATCCATAAAGAATTACACAGCCTGTCATTTTAAATATATTACTTCCTATTCCTTTTACTGGTCCTTCACTTTCATGGTCCATTGCTGCACTTGTCATTGCATGAGCAAATCCTGTTGTAGGCACAATTAATCCACATTTTGCAAAACTTACTATTTTATCAAAGAATCCTAATCCAGTAAGTATAGATGAAATTACTACTAATAAAATCATTGTGTACATATAACATTCATTTAATGGCATATAGAAACATTTTTCTAGTAAGGCTACAAATCCTTGACAAAGTGTACCTATTAGTCCTCCTATAAGAAAAGCTATTATGATATTTTTAAACTTATCTTCTTTTTTTGAATTTTTATTAACTATTTTTTCATATTCTTTTAATTTCAAAATAACTCACCTACTATTAATATGGTGAGTTATCGTTATTTTTATACTATGCAGCTATATTAGTTTTTATTTTTTTTAGTATTTTGTTTTCATATCTAGATACTTGTACTTGACTTATTCCTAGTTCTTCTGCTGTTTCACTTTGAGTGTAATCTTTATAATATCTAAGTTCAATGATTTTTCTTTCATCTTCTGGTAATTTATTTAATTCATCTTGTAAATCTATTTTGTTATCTATTTGTACTGTGTTATCACTACCTAAGACACTTTCTAGTGTGAAACCATCTTCACCTAGAACACTATCCATGCTTACAGCAAATTCACTTTTCTCTATAGCATATAAAACTGTACTTCCATCCATTCCCATAAATTCGCATATTTCTTCAAATGATGGATTTCTTCCAAGTTTATTAGTTAAACAGTCTTTAGTTTTTTCATAGCACTTGTATATTTTAATTATTTCAGGATTAACTTTCATTAATCTATCATTACTAATATATTTTACTATTTCTCCTAATATATATTTATAAGCATATGTAGTAAATTCTGCATTAGATTCTTTGTTGTAGTTGTTATAAGCTTTGATTATACCTATTACTCCTACTTGGAATAAGTCTTCCATAGAATAATAGTTACTATATCTAGATGCTATTTTATATATTAAGTTTTTGTTTTTATAAATAATTTTTTCTACTTCATCTCTCATAATTTCATCACTCCTAAAGCGGTTAATTCATTACTTGTTTCGTAAAAACAATTGTTACAACTACTTTCTCTTAAGGATGTGGCGACTTCATTATTTGTTAGACTACAAAGAGTTGTTTTTCCATTAAGCCCACTTACTATTTCATTTAGTTCCATTAAGCTTTCAATCCCTTCTACATCTATAGTATTTACTTTATCTAGATTAACTACTACATATTTAAGTCCATGTTTTAGTACAACTGGTATTACATCATTATTGAATTTTTCTATGTTTTTTTTATTTAGTGAACCTTCTGGTCTTACAAATAATATTCCCTTTTTGAATTCCATATTTATTTTGAGCATATCTTTAACCTCGTACTTAATATAGTATATTTTTTATTTTATTTATACATTTTCGACAAAACTAGTCAATTATTTTGCTCGACTTTTTTTGACTTTTTTTGTTACTATAACTGTTATTATTAGTAAAGATATTAAAATTATTGGTAATACAAATTTAGGTATTATTACTTTTTCTTTATGATTTACATTTGTAACCATTGCTATTTTGTCATCAGGCGTATTTGATATTTCACTGTTATTATTTTCTAATTCTTCTTCAGTTACTTCAGTAATAAGTGCCTCATTTTTAATTTGCGTACCATTTTGATTAGGTTTTGGAAATTCACAAATATTTTTAGTGATAACTTTAGGTTCTTCTTTTATGTACACAGTTTTTATTATTTCTTTTGTTGTTTCTGTTTCATTTGGTGTTTTAATTTCTGTTGTTTTATAGTTGCTTTCATCTTTTATGAAACCATCTAATTCTTTATAGTAACCTGGAACATATAATTTTTTGGGAGTATAACATTTATAGTATTTATCTCTATATTTGTACCCCGCAGTTTGTATATAAAGAATTTCGTCATAAAATCCTTCTTCTACAGTTTTAATATTCATAGTGCAAATATTTTCTTCACATTCTTTATTATTATCAGTTGAATAACTTGCAAATGCATTTGTAAATATATCATTTTGTAAGTATGATTCAAAAGCTAATCCAACAAATGAAGCCTCCATTTCATCATATACTATTCTTATAGAAAACCCTTTTATGTTAATTGGTTTTTCTAGTATTAGATAAATATAAGAATTTCTATATACTTCTATAAATGTTTCTCGGTCATTATCTTTTATTAATTGAATTTTTCCATTTTCAATATTATAGTTTCCAAAATCATAATTAACTTTGTTTCCAAGATTATCAAAAATACTAAGTTCAAAAATCTTCATGTTAGCAAAAGGTTTTTTTGAATTTGCATTTGAAAATTCACTTATTTTTATAATGTTATTGTATTCTCTTCTAAGTGGAATATTAAGTGTTTCTTCAATAACTTCTCTTCCTTCTTTTTCTTCAGGTTTTATAGTTGTGTAAATCCATTCTCCATAAGTATAATTATCTTTGTCAAAGTATTCACAATTTTGTTCAGCGTCTTTGTTATAAGTAATATTTTCTTCAATATTTGTGTACCACCTCCATTCTTTTTCTTCTTCTGCATTTAGTATTAATGGTATGAAACATATTAATACTAAAATAAATTTTGATATTTTTTTCATAATATCTCCTTTCTAGAGAGTTTTGTCCCTCTAATACTTTATACGACAAAAGTAGTTAAAAACGCTTTTTATTTTTTTAACTTTTTTAGTTGACGTAAATTTTTGGTACAAAATTAAAAAAGAGTTTACGTCAACTCTTTTAGTTTATTTTCAATTAGTTTACAGTTTTCTTGTAGTCTTTGATTGTGTGGATTTTTCTCTATTGCCTTTTTTACATTTGAAAGAGATTCATTATATTTACCTGTATAATAGTAGCAAAGGCTTAAGATATCATAAGGTGTTTCGTTCCATGCAAATTCTTCATTTATGTATGTTGGACTTTTTTCTTTTATTAGTAAACCTTTTTCTAGATAATAAACTCCTTCATTATATTTTTTTAAATCATACATAGTCATTCCAAGTTCGATATAAGGTTCTCTTAAGTATGGCGTTAAGTCTATAGCTTTTTTTAGCCACATTTGGGCTTCATCATAACGATTTAAGTTTCTATATGCACGTGATATAAATCTCATTGAAGCACTTTTTTCTTCATTCCAAGTAGAAGACTCAAGATAGATATGTTTTATTAGTGTATCAATACATTTATTCCATTCACTATTATACATATATTCTCTTCCTAAATAGTGCATATTTCTGTCGTCATTTGGATTTTCTTTTACTGATTCTTCTAATAATTTTAAGTAAAAACTTCTATCTTTTGTTTTGTCTGGATAATGACCGATAGTTATTTTGTCAGTTGTTATTATGTTTTCAGGTTCAGTTCCTGTGTATGTTAAAACCTCGTGTATGCTATGTGTCCAAGTATATTTATTCTTTTTATGTATTTTACTTATAAAGTATGTACTTACTGGATTACCGTCTTCATCAAAGGAAAAATGCATATTATATCTAACTCTGTCAGTATTACTTAGCCAAATTTCTTCTAGATTTTGCCTCCAATTGTCGCTTAGTAATTCATCTATATCAGTGCATATACAAATATCAGCGTCATCTGGTACTAAACTAAGAGAAGCATTTCTCGCTTCGTCAAATTTAAAGTTTTCGTAGTTAATAACACTCACGTTTACTCCACACTCTTCTAAAAGTTTAACTGATGCGTCAGTAGAACCTGTATCTAAAACATAAATCCCATCTGCATCACGCACATTATTTACCCATCTTTTTATGTGTTTTTCCTCATTTTTGCAAATTGCATATACATATATTTTATATTTATTCATAAATGTTTCCTCTTTATATTATATGTATGATTTTTTGTTTTGTTAATGGTTTAGATATAGAAAAAGAACATCTTAGTGATGCTCTTTATTCTCATTTTCTTTTTTACTTTTTTCAGTACTTTCTATACTTTCAATATTTATAGTGTAATTTTCTTTATTTTGAGGATTTTCATTTAGAATACTTTCTAACTCAGTACTTTCACTTTCTTTCGTTTTTGATTTTCTTTTAGTATTAATAAATCCTAAAGCCCCAAGTATAAGTATGATAAAACCTATAAACCAAATGATTTTATTTGATTTTTTTTCTTCAGTTACATTAGGTTTTATTTGGTCTTCTTTATAGTGTATTATATATTTTCCTAGATTTTCTGTTTCTACTAGAATTGTATTTTGTTCTAGTTTTTTGTATTCTAACGCTTTTGCCTCAGTTTTATTATTTACCTCGTATATTCCTAAGAATTCTTTAGATGTGTCTAAGTTAATAGTTAGTTTAAGTTTACTAAATAGATTAATTTTTTCATCATTTTGGTTTTTAAGAGATAATTCAAAGTATTCACTGTTTTTACCATATTTGTTAGTTAATCTATTTGAAACTATGTATCTAGAATGACTTAGTGATAATTCTTCTTTTATTAGAACGCTTGGAACACTTAAAGTAATGTTATTTATAGAGTATTCTTTATAATCTATAGTTCCAGGATTTTGTGTATTTTCTCCAGGATTATTATTATTATTATTTGAATTATTATTTTCATCATTAGGTTTATTATTGTTTGGATTGTTTGGATTCTTATTATCTGGAGTATTATTACCTGGGTTATTGTTATTTGGATTATCGTTTTCATTATTATCGTTGTGATTATTGTCGTGATTGTTGTTAGATTTGTCAGTTATCCAAGTTACTACAGCCGTAGCTTTTCCTTTATTTCCTAACGCGTCTTCATAAGTGAACTCAAATGTTCCATTTTGTGTAAATGTATATGTGTTAGAACCATTATTATTTGTTATTATTATTTCTTCATCACTAGTGATTGTTGCTGTTACTGGCTCAGTTGTGCTTTTTGTTGTTGAATATGCTACGTTAACATTAGGGGCTACTTTATCTATCCAGTTAACATATACTGTTTTCGCTCCTATATTTCCTGCCTCGTCTGTGTATTCAAATGTAAAGTTTCCGTTTTCAGTAAATACATATTCATTTTTTCCATCATTATTAGTTACTACTGCATCAGGTTTATCAAATTCTATTGCTACTATTACATCTTGGTTTGTTAAGTTCATAGTGCTATATGTTACAAAAGGTATAGGCTCTTGTGTGTCTATCCAGTCAACTGATGCAGTTGCTGACCCTTTATTTCCAGCAGCATCAACAAATTCAAATGTAAATTCTCCGTTTTCCATAAACATGTGAGTAAGTGGGTTTGCATTTTGGTTATCAGATTCGTAACTACCATTATTTAATACTACTACTTCTTCACTAGGTATAAGTGTTGCTACAACCTCTTTATTTGTTTTTTTGTTTATATTATAACGAATAGTAGCAGTAGGCGCGGTTTTATCTATCCAAGTTACTGTTGCTGTAGCAGAACCTGTCATATGATTATTCACATCTTCAAACTCAAATGTAAAACTTCCATTTTCAGTGAATACATATGTGTCACTTCCACCGTTATTAGTGATTCTTATTTCAGTACTAGGATTACTTAATCTAGCAGTAACATTACCGTTAGTAGGTTCTTTTATATCGAAGCCTACGCTTGCTGTTGGATTTGGATTTTTAGTGTAGTCTTCGTAAAAATTGAATTCTCTTGCTGCAAACCAATTAGCATTTGACCTATTGTTAACAATTTTTACATATTGTACTAATTTTGGATTTTCTATTTCAAATGACTTAGTATTTTTAATTGCATCTTCTATAGAATCACAATTGTTAGTATATCTTAAATTAGTAAGACTAGATAATGTTTCCCAATTAACTCCATCCATGCTTCCGTAGATAGTTCCATCATAGATTTTTCCGTTTCCACCTCCACCAGGGACAAATTCTACTGCTGATATTACCATTGGTTTGTCTAATTTTACAGTAACGTATCTTTCGGTATCAGTTCCATTCCAAGCTGAATGGTATCTTGTGTTATAATTTCCATCTATTGCAAATGTTGCACTACCTTGATGACTAGCCGCTTCTGTAGAAACTGCGTGTATAGAAAGGTGGGATACTGGTACATATTTTCTAGAGTCTGGTTGATTGTCTTCAGTAAAATTAAATGTTAATACATTACTTGCTAGTTTAGTACCGTTTGCAGCTTCTCTTATTTGTAGTGTTTTATTACCAGTGTTATCAGGAGACTTAAGTGCATATGAAGTCCAAGAGTCACTCTCACTATTTCTCCACTCGTGGTTTAAGTTAATTCCTAGTATTCTATTTTCCAAGTCATTTCTAAAATAATTATTTTCACTTATAGTATTATCAGTTATATCTATTTTAAGAACATTTTCTTCATTATAATCGGCTCCTACTATGTGAACATATATATCATTTTCGGCTGTGATACTTTCAATTTCGTCTTTTGTTAATACATATTTATGTTCAACATCTCCAGTAAAAGATACTTCATTCCATGTGTTTTTCCCGTCAAGGCTATAGTCCCATCTTATTCCAGAATTGTCAAATCTACTAGATAAAACTATTTTTCCTGCATCTTCCCCACTAAATGAGAATGTTGCAAGTGATGTATCAGTTCTTCCTAAAAGGTGAGATGCCATTACTCTAGTTATAGCAGGTTGTACAATATCTGTACTATCATAAGTTGAACCTTTTATTAGAGTATTGTTAAGTAATAAATTATAACTAAATTTATATTCATTGTCTGTTAGGTGTCTGTTAATCATAGCCATTAAATCATAATAAGGTAGAGGGTACATAAACATGTTAACACTTAGTTCTTTAGATAAATTAAAGTACTCCTCTTCTGTTTTAGAACTACTATTATATAATTCAATTAGTTGATACCAAGAATCAAAGTTAAATGATAATTCTTTTATTGAGGCTCTTATGTATTCTTCTTTTTTATCTAAATTGTCATTATACATATTTGCTAGGTATAATAGTTCCATAGAACTCTTTAATAAGTCATATCTATTTAATGCTTCTTGTGCCATTACGATGTAAGAAACATTGTATCCAGTGCTAACATAACGTTTTTCACCCCAAGAAAGTGGTAATCTTTCTCCTTTTTCTGAACCAGGCCATCCACTTATATTGTTATCAATATTCCAGTAACCATCTCCAGCATCATTTTGTGTATAATATAACATAGCAGCATGTCCCGGTTGTCCTATAACTACGCATGGTATTCCGTGAGTTGTACGAATGTTTGAACCTGTTTTTGAAATACCTCCACATACAGCACCTGTTCCAAATTCATTTCTAAAATTCATCCAAACTTTATATACTTTTGACGCTCCTTGCGTGTATGTTACTCCATATTTAGAGAATATTCCACCATATAAGTTATCCCAATACTCTTTTCTATTTGGGTCATGAAATACAGCATTTCCATAATTTGGATAAACATATGCCATGTAAGGGTGTGGAGACAAATAACTCCAATACTGATTAGGATGTGCGTCTATTTGACTTTGCACATATGCATTAAGCCATTCTATTGATTCATCATCTATTAAGTTATTCATTACATAACGCATTTCTTCAACTGTATAAGTTTCATACCATTTAGTAATGTCCAAACTATCATTAACTACAAACTTTCCTTCATTATATAATTTTTTGAAAATTCTATATCTTGTAACTGGGTCTGATTGATTTGATGGTTCACTTGGTTGCATCCATAATGCTACTTTTTGTGAATGTGTTAGGGATAATGCTAGAGCCATTTTAGTATATAACTGCCCTACATTATTACCGTATTTAGATGTAGTGTTAACTTTAAAATCATCTTTATAATTTGTATAAAGTCTGGTTAGAACTTTTAATGAGTTAATGTAACTTCCACCTTCTGGTTTACCACCTAGTAAATATTCTCTTAAATTGTAAGTATCTGTCATTAACCATCTTAAAGTATTTTTGTAATCGTCATTTAGATTTGCGAGTCCAACTAAGAGCTCATAACCAACTCTACTTACGAGTTCTCTTTGTAATAGAGTTAATTCGTAGTTATTTAATTGTTCTTCTTTTGTCAGATTTTTTAAGATATTATCATACTCATCAACTGTTTTTATGAAGTCTATTTTTTGATTTTCGGAAGGATTGTAGCCTTCTTTATAAAGTATAGAGTTTCCATAAGCACAGTGGTCAGATGTAGCATTACCATATTGCAAGCAATAAAGTTTAATATAATTTTTACCTTTAATGTCGACATTTATAAATTCTGCTTCTGTATTACCTTTTTTAATTGGAGGTGAAGCTAGTGTGTGCAAATCCCAATTTTCTCCATCTACTGAAGTGTAAATTGCAAATTTTACTCCGTCACTTCTAGTCCCACGACTGGCATCTACTCCATAATATGTAGAAAAATAATCATAGTCATAGTTGGTAATATCAAATATAACTGTGCTTGTAGCATGGGCTGATATACCTTTGAAGAAATTCTTTTGTTCACCATCTACGATTAAGGAAATCATTCCTCCGTTATACTGTGTTTCCAAATTGGAGTCCATTGTTAAATTACCCCAACCTACACTTGATTGTTCTTTTATATAGGGAATATCTGATAAGTAAACAAAATCTTTTTCTTCTAATTTTGTATCTGAAATAGATGACTTTAATTCTACATTAATCATACTAGAAATAATTATGATTAATAGTACAAAACATATTAATATGAAAGCGATTAATATACTATTTTTTATTTTTTCAGTTTTTTGATTCATAATATTATACCTCTATACCTTTTTTATTTTCTATTATTATACTTGTATTTTACTATTTTTTTAATTAAGTGTAAATATAATGTTTAGTTTTAAGTATTTTTTATGTTTAGTTTTAAGTATTTTTTATTTTCTTTAGAATAATATTTTAGTGGAGTGTGTATATGAAAAAACTTATTTTAATTATTTTAATGACTATTATATTTTTACCAGCCTTTAAAGCTGACTCGACGCCTATTCCACCAACAGAAAATCAAAATAGTAATGAAGAGTCAACACAAAATAATGAAACAGAAAATAAAGAAGAAAATACTCAGACTACAAGTAGTCCAATTAACTTGAAAAGTCAAAGTGGAATAGTAATAGAAGCATCTACTAAAAAAGTATTGTTTGAAAAATCAAGTAACGAAAAATTAGCCCCTGCATCTATGACTAAAGTTATGACTATGTTACTTATTATGGAAGAATTAGAAAAAGGAAATATTAGATTAGAAGATGAGGTTGTAATAAGTAAAAATGCAGCGGATATGGGAGGAAGTCAAGTATATTTAGAAGCAAATAGTAAAGCGACAGTAAAAGAACTTCTAGTTTCTATTGGAATAGGAAGCGCTAATGATGCAGCAGTTGCAATGGCAGAAAAAATAGGTGGAACTGAAAGTAACTTTGTAGCAATGATGAATAAACGTGCAAAGGAATTGGGATGTCATAATACTAACTTTATGAATTCACATGGACTTGACCAAGAAGGACACTACACTACTTCTTATGACATGGCTCTTATGGCCTCAGAACTTGTAAAACATGAAAACATTTTAGATATAACAAGCACTTATGAAACAACTTTAACACATCAAAATGGAAATAGTATTTGGCTAGTAAACACAAACTCATTAATAAGATTCTATCAAGGACTAGATGGTTTAAAAACCGGATTTACTGATAATGCTGGTTATTGTTTAACAGGAACTATGGAAAGAAATGGAATGAGATTAATAACTGTAGTAATGAAAGGTGCTTCAAAGGAAGATAGAAACACTGATACAATAAATATGATGGAATATGCGTTTAGTATGTTTTATAAAGATACTTTAATACCAAAAGATAAAGTTTTAGGACAAATATTTATAGATAATACAAGTAAAAGAAGAATAAACTATTACCTTGAAGAAGATGCGAGTGTTATTTTAGGAAAAGATACAAAAGAAATAAACTATAAATATGATATAGAATTAGAAGAAGTTAAAGCACCACTTAAAAATGGAGACAGGGTTGGAATACTTACTTTAAAATATGACGGAGGAGAAAAAAATTATAATTTAGTAGTAAATGAAGAGGTGAAGCCAAGTGGTTTCTTTAGAAGAATGATTAACTATTTAAAAGATATAGTAAGTGGAAATGTAAATGTTATTAACTTTTAACTGACACTAGCCTTTACGTTATATATAGAGTTTCATAATATATATTAGGAAAAGAAATTTCCTAATGAAAGAGGTAATCAATATGAAAAATGTATATAATAAAATTGTAAATAGAATAAAAGATTTTAAGTTTAAAAAGTAAAGTTATCGAAAAAAAGATAACTTTTTCTTTAGAAATAAACTTTATTATTATTCACAATTTTTAATAATTCATAAAATAAAATGAAAGGAGATAAAAATGAACAATAATTCATATCAAAGAGCAATATGCAAAATAGAAGAATTTAAAAGAAATAATCCAAGTTGTGGGTGCTGCTGCTGTTGTTGTGGCGCTACTGGACCTGCTGGTGCAACTGGCGAATCTGCTGTAAGTATAGAAATAGGAAGTACTGAAACTGGTGCTCCTGGAACTGCTTCAATTGTTACTAATACAGGAACATCTGAACACGCAATATTAAATTTTACAATACCTAAAGGATGTACAGGTCCTACTGGACCTACTGGGCCAAAAGGTGCTACAGGAGCTACTGGACCACAAGGACCACAAGGACCACAAGGACCTGCTGGTGCCACAGGTAATACTGGAAATACTGGTGCTACTGGGCCTACTGGACCTACTGGTAATACAGGGGCTACAGGAGCAACTGGAGTTACAGGACCTACTGGTGCACAAGGTATTCAAGGACTTCAAGGCCCTGCTGGACCTACAGGAGCAACTGGAGTTCAAGGTATTCAAGGTATCCAAGGACCTACTGGACCTACTGGGGTTACAGGACCTACTGGACCTACAGGAAATACAGGGGCTACAGGTAATACTGGTGTAACTGGACCTACTGGGCCTACTGGTGCAACTGGAACTCAAGGTATTCAAGGTATTCAAGGACCACAAGGACCAATCGGACCTACTGGTGCACAAGGTATTCAAGGATTACAAGGGCCAACTGGACCAACTGGAAATACTGGTGCTACAGGAAATACTGGAGCAACTGGTGCTATTGGAGCACAAGGTATCCAAGGAATTCAAGGACCTACTGGACCTACTGGGGCTACAGGGCCAACTGGACCTACAGGAAATACAGGGGCTACTGGTGTAACTGGACCTACTGGGCCTACTGGGCCTACTGGAGCAACTGGTGCTACTGGACCAGAAGGTGAAAGTACTGCTGGTTTAGCTGCATATGGTGGTTTATATAATGCTAATTCAACACCAATAACTTTAACAGAAAATACACCTATCCAATTTA
>CAYWED010000030.1:0-14364 GCA_964457135.1 uncultured Muribaculaceae bacterium | reverse complement strand
AAGTAAACTCATGATTTCTTTTTTATTATTATCATGAGTAGCTTTATCATATCTTCTATTCCAATCTTCACAATCAGATAAAGAAAAAGTTTGATATATTTCTGACACTGTTTACACCTCCTTTTAAAATTAACATAAACACATATCTAATTTAATTATAACAGAAAATAGAAAAAAATGCAAATTATTGCATTAAAAAAAAGAGTTAAATATTCAAAAAAATATAAAGCACATGATGAAGAAGGAAAAGCAAAAGTAGGAGACACAGTAAGAATAGTTGCGTGTCGCCCACTAAGCAAAACAAAAAGATTTGTATTAGATAGCATTGTGGAAGCTGCTATCATACTTTAAAGGAGGGCATGAGTATTATGGTACAACCAGAAAGCCGTTTGAAAGTAGCCGACAACTCAGGTGCTAGAGAAATACTAGTAATCAGGGTACTTGGTGGTTCTTTCGTAAGAAGCGGAAATATTGGAGACGTAGTAGTAGGAACTGTTAAAAAAGCAATACCTAACTCAAACGTTAAAAAAGGAAAAGTCGTAAAAGCTGTAATAGTTAGAACAGTTCAAGGTGTTAAAAGACCTGATGGTAGCCACATCAAATTTGATGACAATGCTTGTGTTCTAATTAAAGATGATAAAAGTCCAGTTGGAACACGTGTTCTAGGACCTGTTGCTAGAGAATTAAGAGATAAGGACTTCATGAAAATAGTTTCACTAGCGCCAGAAGTATTATAGGAGGATTGCTTATGATGAAAATTAAAGTTGGAGATAAAGTACAAGTAATTACTGGAACTAATAAAGGAAAAGATGGTAAAGTATTAAAAGTTTTAAGAAATGAAAATAAAGTCATAATTGAAGGCATAAATATCGTTAAAAAACACATCAAACCAGGACGTACAAATGAAACTGGTGGAATCCTTGAAACAGAAGCTCCTATCCATATTTCAAATGTGAGTGTTATAACAAAAGAAGAAAAGAAAGAAACTAAAAAAGACTCTAAAAAAGAATCTAAAAAAGATAGTAAATAAATAGGAGGCAAATAATGGAAACATTAAAAGAAGTTTATGATAAAGAAATCGTGCCTGCTCTAAAAGAAAAATTTGGATACACTTCTATTATGGAAGTACCCAAATTAGATAAAATAGTATTGAATATGGGTGTAGGAGATGGTGCATCTGATTCTAAATACTTAGAAGCTGCTGTAAAAGAATTAGAAAGTATTGCCGGTCAAAAACCTGTAATTACAAAAGCTAAGAAATCAATCGCAGGCTTCAAACTTAGAGAAGGAAATAAAATCGGTTGCAAAGTAACCTTACGTGGAGATAGAATGTATATTTTCCTAGAAAAACTAGTTAAAATAGCATTACCACGTGTACGTGACTTTAGAGGAATCTCAAAAGGAAGTTTTGACGGAAGAGGAAACTATACTTTAGGAATTAAAGAACAACTTATATTCCCAGAAGTAGAATATGATCAAGTAATCAAGACTAGAGGATTAGACATAGTTATGGTAACAACTGCTAAAACTAATGAAGAGGCTCTAGCATTACTTACAGGTTTCGGCTTACCGTTCAAAAAATAAGGAGGTTGCAAGAGTGGCAAAAACAAGTAAAAAAATAAGTCAAAAAAGAGGCTCTAAATTCGGAGTAAGAAATTACACTAGATGTGAAAGATGCGGAAGACCTCACAGTGTATTGAGAAAATTCGGTCTATGCCGTATATGTTTTAGAGAACTAGCTTATAAAGGACAAATACCAGGCGTTAAAAAGTCTAGTTGGTAAGAAGGGAGGACTGTTATAATGGTAAATGATATAATTGCCGATATGCTTACAAGAATACGTAATGCAAGTGCAATGAAATATAAAACAGTTGACGTACTAGGTTCAAAAATGACTAAAGAAATCGCAAACATTTTAACAAATGAAGGATACATTGATAGTTTTGAAGAAAAAACAGAAGGTTCTACAAAAATGTTAACATTAAATTTAAAATACGGAGCAAAAAAAGAAAGGGTTATAACTGGTCTTAAAAGAATCAGCAAACCTGGACTTAGAGTATATGTAAAGGCTGATGAAGTACCAAGAGTATTAAATGGTCTTGGAATCGCTATAGTATCAACTTCAAAAGGAATAATGACAGATAAGGAAGCAAGAAAAGAGAAACTCGGTGGAGAAGTTCTTGCATATATCTGGTAAGGAGTTAATATGAGCAGAATAGGTAATAGAGTATTAGTTATACCTGAGGGTGTAACAGTTAATGTTAACGAAAATTTAGTCGAAGTATCTGGTAAATTAGGTAAAATGTCATTAAATACTAAACCTGGAATTGGCGTAAAAGTCGAAGATGGTAAAGTATTAGTAACTAGAGAAAATGACTCAAAACAATTGCGTCAACTTCACGGAACAACAAATGCTAACATAAATAATATGTTAATTGGAGTAAGTGAGGGATTCAAAAAAGAATTAGAAATTAATGGTGTTGGTTACAAATTCGCTGTTTCTGGAAACACATTAACAATAAGCGCTGGATATTCTCATCCAGTAAAAATGGAAGCACCAGCTGGAATAAAAATGGAGTCTCCAAGCATTACTGAACTAACAATAAGTGGTTTTGACAAACAAGTTGTAGGAGAGTTCGCAAGTCAAGTGCGTAAAGTAAGAGGACCTGAACCTTATAAAGGAAAAGGTATTAAATATAAGAGTGAATTTATAAGACGTAAGGAAGGAAAGAAAGCTGCATAGGGAGGTATAAAATATGATAAAAAAAGAATCAAAAAATGTGCTTCGTCTAAAAAGACACGCACGTATTAGAAAAAATGTCTCTGGTACAAGCGACACACCAAGACTAAACGTATTTAGAAGTAACACAAACATCTATGCACAAATCATAGATGATACAAACGGTGTTACATTAGTAAGTGCCTCTTCATTAGAATTAAAAACTAATAAATGCAATATCGAAACTAGTGCAAAAGTTGGTGAATTAGTTGCTAAAAAAGCATTAGAAAAAGGTATTACAGAAGTTGTTTTTGATCGTGGTGGTTATAAATATCACGGAAAAGTATTAGCCCTAGCAGAAAGTGCACGTAAGGCTGGACTTAAATTCTAAAGGGAGGATTATTAATGAAAGAAAATAATGAGAAAGAAATAAAAAATAACGAAAAACCAAACAACAAAGACAATAACAGAAGACCAAACAGAGATAGAAATAATAAAAAAGAATTCGTTAAGAAAAGTCCTTATGAAGAAAAAGTAATATCAATTGGACGTGTATCAAAAACAACTAAAGGTGGACGTACAATGAGATTTACTGCTACAGTTGCAGTAGGAGATAGAAAAGGTAGAGTTGGACTTGGAACTGGTAAAGCTAACGAAGTACCAGAAGCAATTTCAAAGGCTATTAAGGCTGCTGAGAAAAACGTTATCAAAGTTAACTTAGTTGAAGATAGAACATTATCTCACGAAGTTACTGGTATGTGCGGAGCAGCAAGAGTATTAATTAAACCTGCTAAAGCTGGTAGTGGAATTATTGCTGGTGGACCAGTTCGTAACGTATTAGAACTTGCTGGGGTAAAAGATATAGTATCTAAGTCCCTTGGAAGTAATACACAAATAAACACTGCAAAAGCTGCAATGGATGCATTAAAAAGGCAAAGAAGTGCAAGCCACATAGCTGCACTTCGTGGTAAAACAGTAGAGGAGATTATAGGATAATGAAATTAAATGAATTAACAAACCATCCTGGATCTACTCACAGAAGAAAAACAGTAGGTAGAGGACCAGGAAGTGGACACGGAAAAACAAGTTGTCGTGGAGAAAACGGACAAAAGTCTCGTTCTGGAGCAAGCATTAAACCTTGGTTTGAAGGTGGACAAAACCCACTATACAAAAGAATTCCAAGAAGAGGTTTCAATAATGCTAAATTCACAACAAGATACGCAGTAGTAAACGTATGTGATTTAAACAGATTTGATGAAAACACAACTGTAACACCTGAATTACTAAAAGAAAGTGGACTTGTAAAAAAAGAATTAAGTGGAATCAAAATATTAGGTAATGGTACACTTGAAAAGAAATTAACTGTAAAGGCTAATATATTTACAAATTCAGCAATAAATAAAATAGAAAGTATCGGTGGAAAAGTTGAGGTGATTTAAGTGTTTGCAACATTTAAGCAAATATTTAAGAAAACTAATAAGGATTTAAAATCTAGAGTACTATTCACTTTTGGAGCATTATTCATATTTTCATTAGGAAATGCAATAACAGTACCAGGAATGAGTGCAATAACTAACGATTTAGGATTCTTAGAGTTATTAAATGCAATGAGTGGTGGAGGACTAAAACAATTTAGTATCTTCGCATTAGGTGTAATGCCTTACATCACAGCTTCAATAATATTACAAGTATTACAAATGGATTTATTAGGAATTACTTATTTCCAAGACCTAAAAGAAATGGGAGAAGAAGGAAGAAGAAAAGTTAACAAAATAAATAGATACTTAGGAATAATCTTTGCACTAGTTGAAGGTTATATATACTCTCTTATGTTCATGGGTAAAACAGGTTCAGCATTAGAATATGTTGAAATAAGTGTAATACTAACAGCAGGAACTGCATTCCTATTATGGTTAGGAGACCAAATAACTAACAAAGGTATAGGAAATGGAATAAGCCTTATAATCATGGCAGGTATCTTAAACACAGTACCAGCAATGTTTGTTGAAGCATTCCAAAACCTAGTAGTAAGTGGTTCAAACACATTCGTAGGAATTGTTTCATTCATAATATTCATTCTACTTTATGTAGGTATAATAATTGGAGTAATCTATGTAACTGATGCAGAAAGAAGAATACCAATTCAATACTCAAACAGAAGTGCTAGTTCATACAAAGGACAAGGTTCATTCTTGCCACTACGTATAAACAGTGCTGGAGTAATGCCAGTAATCTTTGCATCAGCCGTACTAGCAATTCCCACAACGCTAACATATTTCATAAAGGCAGAAGGATTTAACTTATTTGTAAAAAAATATTTAACAACAACAACACCTATAGGATTTGTAGTATATATCTTACTAATAATAGCTTTTACTTATGGTTACACTTATGTAGCAGCAGTAAATCCTGAAGATATATCAAAAAATCTTAACAAACAAAATGGATACATTCCAGGAATAAGACCTGGAACCGAAACTACAAAATACATATCAAAGGTATTATCAAGAATAACATTCATGGGAGCAATCTTTATAGCACTCATCGCAGCAATCCCAATCATATTCAGTTGGGTATCAAAAATGCCAAGTGTAGTAACTCTTGGTGGTACAAGTATATTAATCGTAGTCGGAGTATTATTAGAAACTTACAAACAACTTGAAAGTTCAGTTGCAAGCCGTGCTTATAGGAGGTAAAGATTTGAATATAATGTTTATCGCACCTCCTGCTGCAGGCAAAGGAACTTTTAGTGAAATGTTACAAGAAAGATATGGCTATAATCACATAAGTCCTGGAGAACTATTTAGGATGAAAGTCGCAAATAACACTACTTTAGGTAAGAAAGTAAAAAAGATAATGGACAAAGGAGAGCTAGTTGATGACTCTATAACTGCTAACATTATAGAAAGTAAACTAAAATCCTTAGGGACAAAAACTCCGTTCATTCTAGATGGTTATCCACGTACTATGGCTCAAATACCATATTATGAAAATATTCTAAAAAATTTAAACACTACCATTGATAAAGTAATATTCATAGATATATCAAAAGAAATAGGCTTAAAAAGAAAGTTATCAAGGCTAACCTGTCCAAAATGTAACAGGGTGTACAACACAGAAAATCCAAAATTGACACCTACCATTGAAGGAATATGTGATGACTGTGGAAATAACCTTACAAGAAGGACAGATGATACTAAAGAAGCCTATGAAGAACTATATGATATATATATGAACGAAACAAAACCATTAATAGAATATTTTAAAAATCAAAATAAGTTAATAAGAATAGATGGAAATAACACTCCAGATAAAGTATTCGAGAGTATCGAAAAATCTTTAGGAGTAAAAAATGATTAGTATAAAGAGCGAACAAGAAATTGAACTAATGCGTCATGCAGGTACAGTTGCTTATGAACTATTAAATGAATTAGAGGGTATTATAAAGCCAGGAATAACAACAAAAGAATTAGATGATTTTGCCGAAAAATTCATAAGAACCAAAGGATGCACATCAGCTGAAAAGGGCTATGAAGGATATCCTGCAAGTATATGTACCTCAGTAAACGATGAGGTAGTGCATGGCATTCCAGGACCAAGAAAGCTTATTAGTGGAGACATAGTATCAGTAGACTTAGTAGTTTGCTACAAAGGCTACATGGCAGATACAGCAAGAACTTATAAAGTAGGTAGTGTTTCTAAAGATGTGGACGATTTAATGAAATACACACACGAGGCTTTATACAAAGGACTCAGTGTAGTAAAAGAAGGAATTAAACTAAATGAAGTATGTAAAACCATAGAAAGTGTTGCAAAAGAACACGGGTATGGTGTAATAAGAGAACTAACAGGGCACGGCATAGGTAAAGAGATGCATGAAGACCCTTACATTCCAAACTACAGTAACATAGAAAGTGAAGAAATCACACTTAAAAGTGGTATGACACTTGCAATTGAACCAATGTTTAGTTTAAAAGGTAGAAAAGTGTGGCTTTTAGATGATGATTGGACAATCTCTACACAAGATAGAAGCGCGTCCGCACACTACGAACACACAATCGTCGTAACAAAAGACGGCTATAAAATACTAACAGGAGAGTGAAGAGAATGGCTAAAGATGGATACATAGAAGCTGAAGGAAAAGTATTAGAAGTAATCCCTGGAGGAGACTTCAAAGTAAAATTAGAAAACGGTCATATTGTAGAGGCTCGCGTTTCTGGAAAAATGCGTCAAAACCTAATTCGTATTTTTCCAGGTGATACAGTATTACTAGAAATTCCAATTTGTGACTTAACACGCGGGCGTATAATATATAGAAAATAATGGAGGTATATTAAAATGAAAGTAAGACCATCAGTAAAACCAATATGCGACAAATGCAAAATAATTAAAAGAAAAGGAAAAGTCATGGTAATTTGTGAAAATCCAAAACACAAACAAAGACAAGGTTAATAGGAGGTAATTATGGCACGTATAAAAAATATTGATTTACCAAAAGATAAAAGAATCGTAATAGGACTAACATACATCTACGGAATAGGTCCATCTAGGGCTCATAAAATTTGTGAGGCTGCTGGAGTAAACGAAGACATAAGAGTAAAAGACTTAAGTATTGAGGACGTAAACAAACTAAGAAAAGAATGCGATAATTATGTATTAGTTGGTGACTTAAAACGTGAAGTTGAAATGAACATTAAAACAAAAATGGAAATTAACTCATATCAAGGAACAAGACATAAAAAGGGTCTTCCAGTAAGAGGTCAAAGAACTAGTAGAAACGCAAGAACACGTAAAGGTAAACCTAAAACAATAGCTAATAAGAAGAAATAGGAGGATAATTTATGGCATATAATAGAAGAAAAAGAAAAGTTAAGAAAGATGTCACAGTAGGACAAGCACACATACATACAACATATAACAATACTATTGTAACAATAACTGATGAAGATGGTGGAGTAATAAGCTGGGCTTCAAGCGGCTCTATTGGATATAAAGGCTCTAAAAAGAAAACTCCATTCGCAGCAGGACAATCAGCAGAAGCTGCTGGAAAAGCTGCTTACGATATGGGACTTAGAAAAGTTGCCGTATTTGTAAAAGGAATAGGCGGAGGGTCTGAAACAGCAATACGTTCACTAGCAACTGCTGGATTAGAAGTAACCTCTATGACAAATGTAACACCAGTTCCACACAATGGTTGTAGACCACCTAAGAGAAGACGTGTTTAGGAAAGGGGTAAAATAATATGTTAAGATTTGAAAAACCAGAATATAAAGTTGTAGAATATAGCGAAAACAACTTTTATGGAAAATTTGTACTAGAACCACTAGAAAGAGGATTTGGTACAACAATTGGAAATGCTTTAAGAAGAGTAATGCTAAGTAACCTTCCAGGTAGTGCAGTAAAAAGCATTAAAATAGAAGGAGTACTTCATGAATTCCAAAAAATAGATGGAATAGTAGAAGACGTTACTGAAATAGTCCTAAACATGAAAAAACTAGTTGTTAAAAACTATGTTGAAGAAGAAAAGAAACTATACTTAAAAGCTGACAAAGAAGGAGTCGTTACAGCAGGAGATATAACTGAAGATGCTGACGTTGAAATAGTTAACAAAGATTTAGTTATAGCAACACTTTCAAAAGGTGGAAGTTTAGATATGGAAATAACTGTATCTAATGGACGTGGATATGTAGACGCAAAAGAAAACAGAAAAGAAATGAAAAACATAGAAGTTGGAGTAATACCAATTGACTCTTTGTATAGCCCAATTGAAAGAATTAGTTACGAAGTAGAACCTGCTCGTGTAGGACAAAGTGAAAACTACGATAAACTAATAATGGAAGTATGGACAAATGGTTCAATGACTCCACAAGAAGCAATAGCACTTGCAAGTAGAATCTTAATCGAACACTTTGATATAGTAACAAAATTAAATAAAATTGCAGACATGACAGGATTACTTGCTGATAAAGAAGAAGACCCAATCCAAAAAACATTAGAAACACCAATAGAAGAATTAGACTTATCAGTAAGAGCATACAACTGCTTAAAGAGAGCTGGGCATCATACATTACAAGACTTAACAGCACTAACTGAAAGCGAAATGATGAAAATCAGAAACTTAGGTAAAAAATCATTAAAAGAAGTAATAGATAAAATTAAAGAAATGGGACTTAAGTTCCGTGACGAAGAATAGGAGGTACGCATGTCTTATAGAAAATTAAACAGAGATACTAAAAAGAGAAAAAGTATCCTATCAGGACAAACAAAAACTGTAATTATGAACGAACGTATAGAAACAACAGAAGAAAGAGCAAAAGAAACTAGAAAGTTTGTTGATAAAATGATTACTTATGCTAAAAAAGGTGATTTAAATTCAAGAAGAAAAGCCCTTGCTTTCCTTGAAAATGATACAGTTGCAGTAAAAAAATTATTTGATGAACTTGCACCTCGTTATAAAGACAGACAAGGTGGATACACTAGAATTATCAAATTACAAGAAAGAATTGGAGACGACGCTTTAATAGTAAGTCTAGAATTAGTTTAAGAAAATTAACTTCAGTATATGCTGGAGTTTTTTCATTTCTTATGATAAAGTTAAACTAGGAAGGTGACGCGCATGGAAAGCAAAAAGAAATATTATTTATTCACAATGAATTTAGGAACACTCAACATAGTATCAATTTTGTTGTTGATAATTATGATATTATTAACATATTTTTTAATTGCAATATTTAATATCAACATCTCTTTCACACTTATTAACAAAAATATTGGAATATTGTGCATAACTTACATTTTCTACATAATCTTACACGAAATTGTCCACAGCATTTCATACGTAATACACGGTGCAGATTTTAGCAAAATAACATATGGAGCCCACATAGAAAAAGGCATACTATGTTGTCTTTGTAAACAAAACATATCAAGAAAAAATATCTTAAACTCACTACTTTATCCACTTTTTTATCTAGGAATAATCACATATATTATTTCACTTATCATAAATAGCCCTCTACTTTTAACATTAAGCATTCTAAACATCTCAGGTTGTATAGGAGACCTAATAATGTTTAATTTCTTCATAAAACTAAAAAACTATGAATATACAGAATTTGATGACCCAATATCTTTTGCTCTTTACACAAGCGAAGACTT
Source organism: uncultured Muribaculaceae bacterium (assembly GCA_964457135.1). Classification (GTDB taxonomy): domain Bacteria; phylum Bacillota_I; class Bacilli_A; order RF39; family UBA660; genus MGBC139354. Next base: position 4,487 of record CAYWED010000030.1, on the reverse strand, counting down.
AAGCACAAAAACTCCATTCGGGCTCAAATACATAGAATGCACTGATACTGTAAAAAGAGAAGAATTAAAAAAAGTTACAATAAGCAAACTTAGTATTATAGTATTTATCATTTTAATTATATGCAGTTTAACTCTAATATTATTATGAGGTAAATAATGTTCAAAAAATTTCAAATTAAAAAACAAAAATCTAAGAAATATATTATACTTTTTCTAGTAGCATTTGGAGTTTGCTTCATATTATTAGAAATATTGATAATAATAAAAGTATTCCCCACTTACTTGCGAACACTAGAGTCCTTAATTAAACTACTAAGATTAATATTAATTCTTATAAACTAAAATTTAAAGTAAAATTTATGTGAAAAAATTGTGTTTAATCTTTAATAAAAAAATACTTTGTGGTATATTATTTAATATAGAGTAGGTGTGATGCATATGGAAAAAAAAGAAAGCAAAGAAAAAGTATTAAAAAAAGACAAAAATAAATTAATAGTTGAAACTCCAAAAGAAGAAACAGCAAAACCTAAAAGAGGAAGACCCAAAAAAGTAATAAAAGAAGAGGTAGTAGAACCTAATGAAATTAAAACTATTAAACCAAAAAAAATAGAAACAAAAGAAGAACCTTTAGTAACAACTGCAAGTCATATTAACGAACCTAAAGAGTCATCAAACGAAAAAAGTGTAACATTCAACTTAATAGAAGTAATAGTAATAATTTTAATGACTAGTCTAGTAGTTGGAGTATCCACTGGAATAATCGTATATAAAAATCATAATAGAATAGAAGAGACTACCCATAAAGGAACAGACACAAACTATATAAAAGAATTTGAAACAGTATATAACAAAATAATAAACAACTATGTTGAAGAAGTAGACGAAAAAGAATTAGTAAACGCAGCAATCAGAGGGATGTATAACTATGTAGGAGACCCTTATACTAGTTATTTAGACGAAGATTCAACAGAAGACCTAAACGATAGACTACACGGTGAATATCAAGGAATAGGTGTAGAAATAACTAAAATAGAAGAAGGAATACTAATAGTTAACGTATTTGAAAAAGGGCCAGCCGCTGAGGCAGGATTAGTACCAGGAGATGTTTTAGTAAAACTTAATGGAGAAGATATAACAAAGAGTACAGCAGCAGAAGTATCTAGCAAAATAAAAGACTCAAAAAATGGCAAAATAGAAGTAAGTTTCTTAAGAGCAGGTATCACAATAACAAAAGAAATAAATATCAAACAAGTAGACATTCCATCAGTAGAAAAAGAAAACTATGATGGTGTAGGATACCTAAAAATAACAACATTCTCAAACACTACATATAAACAATTTAAAGAAGCATTAGAATCCCTTGAAAGTGATGGTATAACAAGCCTAATAATAGATGTAAGAGATAATGGTGGAGGATACCTTAACAGTGCAGTAGATATAGCAGAATTATTTATAGAAAAAGGAAAAAACGTATATGGATTACAATCTAAAAAAGGAACAGAATTCGTTGCAGATAAAACAAAGGATTCAAGAAATTATAAAGTAGGAATTCTTATGAATAGAAGTAGTGCTTCAGCAAGCGAAATACTAGCCGCTGCTCTAAAAGAAAGTTACGATGCTACATTAATAGGAACTAAAAGTTACGGAAAAGGAACAGTACAAGAAACATCAGAACTAGTAAGTGGAGGTATGATTAAAGTAACAACAGCTTACTGGCTAACACCAGAAGGAAATAAAATAAATGAAGTTGGACTTTCACCAGATGTAGAAGTAAACGCACCATATAGCGAGAACATGCCTCTTGAAGAAGATACCCAATTAAAAGAAGCAATAAACGCAGTAAAATAACTGTGTTTTTTTCTATAAAAGTATGTTAAAATATAAATGGTATCAAAAAAATAGAAGAAATTACCAAAATTAGAATATTCCTTGACAATAAATGCATTTTTTGATATCCTAAAAACCATATTTTTAAGGAGTAATATAATGCTAAAAGATTTAAATAGGTTTCAAAAGAAACACAAGGAAAATTATAAAAATTTTGTAAAAAAATTAAAAAACAATAGCAAAGAAATAAAGGGAGTAGAATATATCTTTCCAATATTTCATGGCAGTAGTATTAATAGTGATAAAGATTACAGAATTAATAACATAATAGAAGCAAGAGAGTTTATTAACAATAAAGTCTTAGGTAAAAATATAATTGATATTTGTAATGAGTTATTAAAAAGCAATGTAAATAATATTAATCAAATATTAGAAAAAAACGAAGCATTAAAATTAAAATCATCACTAACTTTGTTTGAATACGTAACAAGAGCAGAAATTAGTAGTCTATTACAATTTAGAAACTATGATAAAAGATTAGTTAAAAAGAATTTCACAAATAAAAAAGAATTCAGTATTTTCAAAAAAGTTTTAAATCAATTATTTGATGGAGCTACTGACAACGAGACTACTCTTTTAATAGAGAGTGAAATATTCGAGTTTAGTAATAGAAACACAACATTAAAAAACATTTCTAAAGAAGACTTATGTGATGCAGAAGATTTATTAATGAAATATTCAGAATTAGGACCTATCGTACTAGCCTCTATGGATAAATCTACAGCAAAAAAGAAAGTAAAAGAATTTTTAAAAGGTTTAACTCCTAAAGAAAATAGAATTTTTAATAATTTTAATATCAACAATAGTGTATTTGGCATAAAAAAAAACAATGATTATGAAAAAGTAAAATATACTACATTTATAGTACTTGGAACATTTTTATTTACTAGTATCGTCGTTTTTGCAACTAACAAATTATTTTTAAAAAATGACGTTCCATTAGGGCGTACCATATCTAACTATGCATTACCAAAAGTAGACGAAAAAGTAATTATAACAAAAGTAGAAGAAGCAAAGAAATTAGCTGAAGAAGAGGCTGCTAGAATTGCTGCTGAAGAAGAAGCTAGAATACAAAGAGAAGAAGAAGAAAGAAGACAAGCTGCTTTAGAAGCATTACAAAAACCAGTATTTTACGTAGAGGCTACTGGTAATGGAAACCAAAATATGGTTAATATAGCTGCTTCACAAGTTGGAAATAAAGGTGGAGAGCCTTTTTGGAGTTGGTACGGATTTAATTATAGAGTTGATTGGTGTGCAATATTTATATCCTGGGTAGCGAATCAAGCAGGATTATTAGGCGATACAATACCTAAATTTTCTGTCGTAAGTCAAGGAATTAGTTATTATAAACAAAGAGGTTTATATAGAGGTAGAGATTATACTCCAAGGCCAGGAGATTTAATATTCTTTGACTGGAATTATAACGGAATACCAGACCACGTTGGATTAGTAAAAAGTATAGATGCCAGTAGGGTATATACAATTGAAGGAAATGCAAAAGACGAATGTAAAGAATTGAATTATGCTAGAAACAATCCACAAATAATAGGATATGGGACTCCAAACTATTAAAATCAAACAATATACAAGATATACTAAAAAAAATAGATATCTTGTTTTTTAATTTCGTTAAATTTTGAGAATACTAAAACTTGTGATATAATGAATTTAGTGAAAGAGGCGTTACTATGAGAATTAATATAGGAGACGTAATCAAGATTCACTGTTATAAACATAACGGCATGATATATAAAACTTGGGATAAAGCTATTGTGTTAGCTCTAGAAAAAGATTATATTGTATTAGGTAATAACAACGTATTAGTAACAAAAAAAGATGGAAGAAGCTGGCATACTAAAGAACCTGCTATAATGTTCTTTTACAGAAATAGATGGTTTAACATCATAGCCCAACTTAAAAAAAACGGCTTATTTTATTATTGCAATATTGCTAGCCCGTTTGTAATTGATAATGGTGTAATAAAATATATTGATTACGATTTAGATTTAAGAGTATTCCCTGATGGGGCTTTTAGAGTATTAGACAGAAATGAATACAATTACCACAGAAGACTAATGAAATATCCTTATGAAATTAATGAAATAATTAAATATGAATTAACATCATTAATTGATATGAAAAGAAAAGGTATTGGTCCATTTGATGTGAAAGTTATAGATTACTATTCAAAGATTTATCAAAAGATAAATAAATAAATAGTAATCTTTTTTAATTTTTAGTCATATATTAAACTAGAAAGGTTAAAAGAGTAGCCTTTTATAAGACAAAATTAAAAATTTTACAAAAAATTTAAAAAAAGGGGTTGCATCATTTAGAAAGTGGTGGTAATATATAGCACGTTGGTTGAAAAATGACCGACTCAAGCTCAGTAAATATAAGCATTTACTAGCAAATGTCGATAAATGTAAAAAAAATAAAAATTTTTAAAAAAAGTTGTTGACATTAGAAACTGAGTTTGATATATTAAATGAGCAACCAGGAGATTACAGGAAGATGAAATGATCTTTGAAAACTGAGTAAAATAAATGAGTTTTATAGTTAGGATTTAAACAAAATCAATTCCAAAATCGAATAGATTT
>CAYWED010000029.1:0-16017 GCA_964457135.1 uncultured Muribaculaceae bacterium | reverse complement strand
CATTTAAATGTGAAGTAATTGAAGAATAACACAAGTACATTTGATATTTTCTATTAAAAAACAAAATCAAAAATAGCAAAAATATGCTATTTTTTTGGTGGTGAAGGAATGAGTTACATTTTAAAAAATATTGTAAATAGTCCTTTTGAAGGACTAGATTCTTCTAAAGTTACAAGTGACTTTGGTAATAGAACTTTTTATAATACAGTTACTAAAAAGTATGATATTAATTTTCATAATGGTATAGACTTAACTAGTGGAATTAATATAGTGGCTGTAAGTAGAGGTAAAGTAGTAGAAGTTGCCTCTAATAGAGATGGGTATAGCGAAAAATACCCTAGAGGCAACTATGTAGTTTTGTATCATGGAGAAGAAATTTTCAGTTATTACTATCATATGAAAATAAATAGTATAACTGTTAGTATAGGAGATGTTGTTGAAAAAGGACAATTTCTAGGAATAAAAGGAAATACTGGTTATTCTATAAGTGAACATTTACACTTTGGAATTAAAGTAGGAGATATTTGGGTAAATCCAAAAGATTATTTAACAGGCATAAAAAGTTTTCCTAACATAGAAGATAATAAAGTTAATAATGAAGAAGAAATAATATATATAGTTAAAAAAGGCGATACTTTAAGCGGTATTGCCTCTTCTTTTAAAACAACATACCAAGAATTAGCTAAATTAAATAATATAAGTAATCCTAATTTAATACACATAGGGCAAGTTCTTAAAATAAATAAAACTAGAGAAGAAGAAACATATGTAGTAAAAAATGGGGATAACCTATCTAAAATAGCTGCTCTCTATAATACTTCGTGGCAAAAAATATACGAAAAGAATAAAGAAACTATAGGATCTAACCCTAATTTAATAAGAGTAGGAATGAGGTTAAAAATATGAAAAAGTTAGAAATAATTGCTAGTTTCTTTTTTAGTTCACTTACTTATATTACAGGAGGGTTTGACACCCTCCTTAATACTTTATTAATAATAATTACAATTGACTATATTACAGGTTTTTGTAAAGGAGTATATAAAAAAGAATTAAATAGCAAGAGAAGTATAAAAGGAATAATAAAGAAAATAGGATATTTGGTAGTAGTAATACTAGCTACTTTATTTGACAAAATAATAGGAGATTCTACACATGCAATTAGAACGTTAGTAATCTATTTCTTTATCGCTAATGAATCTCTTTCTATTTTAGAGAACTGGGCTTTAATGGATTTACCTTTACCTAAAAAATTATTTCAAGTATTTGAAAAAATGAAAGAAACAGATTCTTAAGAATTTATTTTATCTTTTACGACATGTTTCAACAAAATTCGTACAAATAATGTCGTAATATTTTGTTTAATAGCATTGCATATAAAAAAATATGTTAATGATATTAGACAAATAAATTAAATTGCACCACTACATATTAAAAGAACACAAGTTTTTTTAATAATGTTATAACTTGTGTTTTAGAAGCAATGCTCTAAAAGGGAGTTATTGCTTTATGATTGTTGATATTAATTATGACAATTTAGTAATGAAATCTTTAGAAGTATTTCAAAGGGTCAGTATCGCCTCAAAAATTTAGGTTGATATTGACTCTTTTTTTCGTGGTGAAAACTTTAGGGGTCGTGCTCCTCCTTATCAATTTGAATTTTTAAAAGTTTGAATTGATAGGAGGAATTAATAATGGCAGAATTGCCTAAAAGAAGAAAAGATAAATATAATCCATATACTTTGGGATTTAATGAAGATAAAAAAACATATACTATAGAATTTGTTGATAACATGAAAGTTATTCACATTTTAGAAATATCTACAGAGTTGTATCAAGCATTTAATAAATTTGAACTAGAAGATATATCTCAAATGCACAAATATGAAAGACATATAGAACATTTAGAAATAAGTGAAGAAGCTTTATATAAAAAAGGAATACATAGTAAAGAATCTATTGAAGAAGAAATAATTAGAAAATCTACATTTGAAGATTTAAAGAATGCAATAGAAGAACTATCAGAAACTCAAAAAAGGAGAATTAAAAAGTATTATTTTGAAGATAAAAATGAATATCAAATTGCATTAGAAGAAAACACAACACAACAAGCAGTTAATAAAAGTTTAATGTTAGCTAAAGAAAAATTAAAAGAAGTTTTAAAAAAATAAAAATTTAGGGTTGTTATTTTAAATTTAAATGGGGAATTAAGTGAAAGGGAGTAAAAGACCCTTTCTTCCTCCTTCATATTAAGTGAAGGTAATGATCTTTGAAAATTTATTATACATTCATCAAATACATTCCTAATATATAAGCACTTTAGTAAGTACGCATGAGCGAATAATACTTGACTATAAAATTAGAGTAGCCTCTAATATGCGAAGAAATATATTAGTAATAATGATAATCTTGCCTAGCCACAGACTCAATCAATGGGGGCAACTCGGAGAGAACCTCGGAGGGGTGAAAGTCCCGTGGAACTAAGTAGCACTTAGTCGTTTGATGAATCCCTGCGTTAAGGGAGTGAGAATAATATTAACATTAAAATAAAATATAAGTTTCAATACCAGTTTTTAAATAATTTGGTATTGAGTACATAAGGAGATATAAATGAAAAAATATGAAATTAAATTAATTGAGAAATCTAGTTTTGTCTTAGATGATAGAAATAGAAGAGATATAATGAAAAAATTAGAATTCATTAGAAGAATAAATATGATTATGAATTTGCCATATATTAAAAAAGATATAAAGATAAAAATCAAAAAAGTAAGAGGAGGTACTAAGTGAAAAAAATTATAAAATGTGCTATCTTTTATGCAAATTTAGATCCAGTCATAGGCAGCGAACAAAACGGGATTAGACCCGTTTTAATTTTGCAAAACGAATTAGGAAACATGCATAGTCCTACAGTAATTATTGCACCAATTACATCTAAAAAAGAAAATAAATTACCAACACATGTGGATTTAAAGACACTTAATATAATAAGACCAAACTCTATAGTATTATTAGAGCAAATAAGGACTATTGATAAGTCACGATTAAAAGGATTTGTATGTAATTTATGTAAGAAAGACATGAAAAAAGTAGAAAAAGCAATTCTAATTTCATTTGATATAAAAAGTGATTTAAACAATGTTATTGAATAATATTATTAGGGGTTGATATTATTCAAAAGATAATTAATAACAAAGATGAATTATATTTAGAACTTGCTCTTTTTCTTAATAAAGAAATGTATGAATCTAATTATATACCTTATAATATATTTAAAATAACTGAGAACACACTATTAAAAAAAATCAAGTGTGTAAAAGAATAACTTTTATAAAATTTCCACATTTAACAAAAGACTAATCAAATATTATCATGATGTTATGAGAGGAGGAAAAATATGTGGATTTATTCGCAGTAAGACAACAACTTAATATGGGAGTTTCGATAAACTCGATGCCACTTCGGGTAACTGACTATGCAAGAGTGTCAACAGATCACTTAGAACAAAAAAAATCTTTGCAAAACCAAACTGAACATTTTGATGAATATATAAAAACAAATCCTAATTGGACTTATGTGCAAGGTTATATTGATGATGGTATAAGTGGAATGACAGACTTTAAAAGAGATAATTTTATGAAGATGATAGAAGATGCAAAAAGTGGCAAGTTTGATTTAATTGTTACAAAAGAAATTTCAAGATTTTCAAGAAACACACTTGATAGTATAAAATATACGAGAGAATTATTGTCTTATGGAGTGGCAGTATTATTTGTATGTGATAATATAAATACTGCACTAATGGATTCTGAACTTAGACTAACAATAATGGCATCTATGGCACAAGATGAAATAAGAAGGTTATCCGAAAGAGTTAAATTTGGAATGAATCGAGCTATAGAAAATGGATCTATTTTAGGAAATGATTTATTATATGGATACAAGAAAAATAAAGAAACAGGCAATCTTATTATTGTAGAAGAACAAGCAAATGTAGTTAGAAAACTTTATAATATGTATGCTATAGAAAATAAATCGTTAAATAATATAGCAAAAACTTTTAATGAAGAAGGTATTAAAACGAGTCTTAACAAAAAATGGAGTACAACAACTTTATCAAGAATGATAAAAAATCCAAAATACAAAGGTTTCTATTGTGCAAATAAATCAAAAATAATTGATTTTATGACAAAAAAAGTTAGAGTCTTATCCGAAAGTGAATGGGTAATGTATGAAAATCATATTAAAATCCCACCAATAGTAGATGATGATTTGTGGCAAAGAGCTAATGAGAGATTAAACAAAAGAAATAAAAAATTTGGAAAAGATTATGGATCAGATAAATCAATGTATCTTAATAGATATCCGTTTTCAGCAAAAATATTTTGTGCTGAAGACAATGAGGTATATCATAGAAGAAAACAACTAAAATCAAGCGATGATATTACATGGGCTTGTGCAAAATATTTAAAAGAGGGCAAGAAATTATGTGATTCTCCAAATATACGAGAATCTGAGCTATACAAAATATTTGATGATATTATAGATTCATTAGAAATAAAATTATCAGAAGTTTCAAAAATTTTGATAGAATTATATAAAAGTAATAAAAATAACATTGATATCAGCACTAAATTAGAAGAATTAGAAAAATCAAAAGAAAAAATAATAATAAAAAAAGATAAACTATTAGAATTAAATATAGAAGGAAATATTACAAATAGTGAATTTGCTGCAAAGAACAATGAATTTAATAATCAATTAGAAAGTATAGATAAAGAAATTTCAAAAATTGAAAGAAGTAAAATGAATTTTGAAGAAATAAAAGAAAAAAATGAAAAGCTGGAAAAAATATTAAATAAAAAAATTAGAACCACATCTACAAAAGATAAGTTAATAGAATTGTTATTAGATAAAATTATAGTATCAAAAATAAATGATAATAAAGAAAATTTAGAATTAAAAATATTCTTTAATTTTTCAAAAAAGGTTTACACAAAAGAAGTGGTAGGGATAGTGAAACAAGAAACAGAAAAAACAATGATTTCTAACGTAGAAAGTTTTATAAATTTTATGAGGAAAAATTATGAGTTCAAGAGAGGATATAATACGACAGGGACAAGAAGATATATAGTGAAATACCAAGTAAATTCCTACATTTGTATTTAATTTGCTATGTGCTAAAAAGCAAATTTATTTATAAGGGAGGAGAGTGATTATCATTACACTATCATCAAATAGATTAACAAAGTCTCCACTACCACCAATATAAGCCCCACTTAAAGATGCAAAATCTACTGAGTTATCAACATTGACTTCTCCTTTTTTTATACCATTTTTATATAATGCATACTCAAATACCATTGAAGGCATACCATTAGCCCTACCAGCAAGAACAGATTTACCCTTTAAATCTTCAACACTAAAATTATCCTTTAAATCACAACTTCCTACTAAAAATTGTCCATCACGTTTAGTTAAACTAGAAAAATTTACTAAATAATCACTTGCTCCATTATCATATACATATATAGTAGCCTCAAGTCCACTAAGACCAATATTAGCATCTCCTGATAACACAGCACTAGCAACTTTATCAGCACCACTTGTTAAAATAACATCAACATCTAACCCCTCATCATTAAAATATCCATTGTGCAAACTTACATAAAATGGAGCATAGAACACACTATGAGTAACCTCAGCAACGACTAATTTTTCTCTTTCTTCATCTTGTGTCTTATTAAAACTAACATAAACTCCTAAAAACCCTAGTAAACACAAAAGAACTATACCAGTAATATAATATATATTCTTTCTCATAAATACCTCACTTTCACTAGTAGTATATGTATTTACCTAAATAAGTGACATAAAAAATAATCAACGATAAAATTGATTATTTCGTAAATATAGTATTGATTCACTTTCCTCTTCTAATGTTTCATCAACATAATAATATCTTTCTTCTAAAGGAATAATATCACTTTCTTCCATCCACATAGAGTAATTATTCCCACCAGGTACAAATTGAACACTATAAGTGTCTTTTCTATTGCTTGCAAGATAATTTAGGTAATTGTGCATCCTAACTTTATCAGCAGAACACAAACAATCTAAAGCGGCTAAAGTTGCAGTACCACTAATATCATCTATAGGCTCGTAAGGACCACTAGCTGGAGTATATTGACCAGGTGCTTTTACATGGTCATACATTGTAACGTACCTATCTAGATGTAACCAACTTTTAGTATAACCGCTTTTAAGCTTGCTAATCCCTCTATCATATATATTAGTCATAACTGCGAATGCATCTTCATAGCTTCCATCTTTTGCTTCACCATTAGGAACAGCAAGAATGGTATTTAACTCTACTTTGTCAAGTTTAAAATGTTCAAGTACATAATCATATTTTTCTCTAGTTGTATATTTACTTAATAATTCTCTAACCCCATTAGCAATAGCCAAAGACCCTTCTATTGTAGTATTATCATATTCTAACAAACTGCTAAAGTCCACACTACTAATTGTCTCTTTATATAAACCACTATTATAATTTAAATAATTTAATTTATCATAACTTATTTCATTTAATACTTTAGTTATAATTTTTGTATTTTCTTTTACTTTTTCACTTATATATTCACTTTCAGGCATCATTGCAGTATCTTCATCCTCTATCATACAATTAGAAATACCCACTTCTCTATTATTTATTTTACAAGCAATGCTATAAGAACCGAAAAGACTAGTAGCAAGCATACACGCAATTAATCTTCTTTTGTAATCTTTAATCTCATTTAAAGTCATAAAAAAACTCCCCCTCTTTCCTGCACTCGTAAAATATTACCACATTATATTATCAATGTCAAACATATTTAAAACAAAATAACATATTATTTAGTGAAATAGAAAGGCTAGTATCTATGAAAAAATACATATTATATAGAGAAGCAAGACCAGTTATAAAAGCACTAATGAAAACAATATTTAGAGTAGAAATAATTAATAGTGAAATAATACCAAAGGATGGAAAATGTATTTTAGCAGGAAACCATACAAGTAACTTAGACCCACTACTATTAATAACTTCCACAAAAAGGACTATAAGGTTTCTAGCAAAAAAAGAATTGCATAAAGGCCTACTTAAACCACTATTCTTAAATGCAGGAACTATACCAGTAAATAGAAAAATAAAAGATAAAAATGTAAAAGTTAAAACTATAGAAGCACTAAACAATGAAGAACTTGTTTGCATATTCCCAGAAGGAACGATTAATAAAACTAATAACACCATCATGCCATTCAAATATGGAACTGTCGTCTTTGCAAAAACTACATCTTCTACTATAATTCCATTTACAATAACAGGGAAATATAAACTATTTAAAAAAAGTGTAAGAATAGAATTTTTAAGTCCAATCAAAATAGAAAGTGAAGACTTACAAAAAGAAAATGAAAAATTAATGAATATAATAAAGACTAAATTGGAGGAAAAGAAATGAAAAACTTTTGGTATAAATTTTTTAAATTAATTCTAAAACCCATATATAAACTATACTATAATCCTAAAATATACAATAAAGAAAACTTAAATTTAGAAGGACCTATAATAATTGCAGGAAATCATATACACTTAATGGACCAATGTAATGTAATCGTGTCCACTAAAAGAGTAATCACTTACATGGCAAAAAAAGAATACTTTGACTCTCCCAAAACAAGATGGTTTTTTGAGTTAGTTGGTTGCATTCCAGTAGACAGAGGAAACAAAGAAGACACTTCAATTGAAAAAGCATTAGAAGTATTAAAAAATGGAGGTGCTGTTGGAATATTCCCAGAAGGAACAAGAAACAAAACAAATGAAAAACTATTACCTTTCAAATATGGAGCAGTAAGCATGGCTAAAAAAACAAATGCTTGGATTATTCCAGTTGCCACAGTAGGCAAATATAAATTTAGAAGTAAAAACTTAAAAATAAAATTCGGTACTCCATTTAAAATAAAAGAAAAAACTCTAGAAGAATCTAACACTAAACTTTATAATGAAATAAGTAATTTAATTGATGAACTTAAAAGCATAGACAAATAAATCTATGTTTTTTTGAAATTTGTGTAAAATTTTTTAATATATAAGGAAAAAAATCAAAAAATTTGTTATAATATAAAATACGAAAGTCTGTTAGGAGGTAAGCATAAAATGAAAAAACTATCATTAATTATTTTAACAATTATAACTAGTCTAATATGTATGAATCACTTAAATGCTATACCTGGATACACAACAGAAGCCCATGTAACAGTAAGAACCGAACCACGAGTTGCAAACGAAACATTTGTATATCAATTTCCTACAAAAAATAATACTCTAGATATAGTAAGTGAAGAACTACATAATGTTAATGACCCAAATTGTAACACAGGTTGGTATCAAATAAATTATGAAGGAAACATTAGATATGTATGTGGAAACTGGGTAACATTAGGCGAAACTGGAGATGATAATCCAAATTATAATGAAACTACATTTGAAGCAAGAATAATTGATATGAACGTAACAGTAAGACCTACTCCAACATACGATAATAATTACATTATTTATCTATTACCTGGAACTAATGTAAGAATTCTTGATAAAGTAACTGGTTCAGGCTGCTCAAATGGCTGGTACAAAATACAATATTTTAAAGATAGTACTGGCTATGTATGCTCAAACTATGTAAAAACAAAAGAAGAATTAACAAGTACAAATGCTGAATATGAAACTTATTTAAAAAACCTAGGATTTCCTAACTCTTATATCCCTTATTTAGTAAAACTTCACGAACAGCATCCTAGTTGGAAATTTAATCCTATTAAAACAAATGCTGATTGGAATAAACTAATTAATGTAGAAATTAACAATAACGTAGTTAATGGAGTATTCCTAAACGATATTGTTAATCCCGTATATCAAAAAGGACCACATAACGAAAAAAATTACTACTATACTACTGACTCAGTAAATGCTTTCTTCTTAGACCCACGAAATTTTTTAACAGAAGCATTTATCTTCATGTTTGAAAGACTTGAATATGACTACGAAGAAGGAGACAATTCTAGTAATGGGCTAAATAAAGATAGTAATCAAACAAAAAAATACTATGATATATTAACAAGCCTTTTAAAGAATGCTTACTCAAACACAGATGACTTTAAATACTGGTTTATAGGAGCAGGACACGAAGCAAAAGTTAGTCCTGTATATTTATCAAGTTTATCTTATCAAGAAGGACCGTTATCAAATCCAGAAAATCCATCTATATTAGGTACTCACAGTGCTCAGTATAAAGAATATGAAAGTGGTGTATTAAACGGAAAATCATATTCAGTAAACGGTTACTATAATTTCTTTAATATAGGTGCTTACAAAGAAGGTGTTAACAGTCCAGTAACTAGAGGCTTAGCATATGCTTGTGGTCCAGCTTGCTCATTTAATGACACCTATGGTAGACCTTGGGACACAAAAGAAAAAGCAATATATGGAGGAGCACATTGGATAGGAGACGGTTACATTGCTAATGGTCAACCGACAATGTACTTTAAAAAATTTAACTCTAGTCCTACAAGTCCTCATGGAATAGGTGCACACCAATATCAAACAAACATAACAGCTCCTTGTAGTGAATCAGTAAAAGAATATGAAGCATACAAAGACACCTCCATGCTAGATAGCGATTTCACTTTTGATATTCCAATCTATGAAAATATGCCAGAATACGTAAGTCTTCCTGAAATAGCAAGTGCTATAAATACTCTAAAAGAAATAAAAATAGATGGCAAATTAATAAGTGGATTTGATATAGATGTATTAGATTATGTAGTATATTTATCAAAATCACAAAATACTGTAAAAATAGAAGTAATAAAAAGTGATGAGGCAAGTAAAGTATCAGGTATAGGGGACATAAACTTACCAAACGATGAAACTGAACACCAAATTACTGTTACAGCCGAAAATGGATTAACTAAAACATATAAAATAAACTTTAAAAAAGTAGAAGACACAACAAGTGTAGAAGACATAATAAATAGTTTATCAGTAAAAGTTAATAATGATGTAATGAATCATATAAGCCCAGATACAGTTGCAAACACATTAATACAAAGTATTCTAAAATATAGCCCTAATGCTGGAGTAACAATATACAGTAAAACAGGCTCTATAGTTGATGGAGCATCTCTTATAGAAACTGGTGGCTCTATAAAAATAACAGCACCAAATGGTGAAACAAAAAGTTACAACACTGTTGTTACAGGTGATACAAATGGGGATGGAACAGTATCGATATTAGACTTATTAAGAGTACAAAAACACATACTAGGTTCAACTACATTAACTGATTATAACTTAAAAGCAGCAGATACAAATAGTGATAATAAAGTAGATATATTAGATTTATTAAGAGTACAAAAACATATATTAAAAAGTATAACATTGTAAGGAGAAAAGAATGAAGGAAAAAATAAAAAAAACCATAGGATTAATGCTTGTATCTATATTAGCATTAATTCCTCTCACTCCTCATCTTGAAGCAGCAAGTGCTTCTATGAGTGTTAAAAGCAGTAAGTCAACTGTAGTAGTTGGTAGCACATTTACAGTAACGATAACTGTTTCTTCTAGTTCCGAATTAGGAAGTTGGAAATTCACACCACTTTATGATAGCAGTAAATTAAAACTAATGAGTGGGGATGAAAGAGTAGCTGATGTTGTAAGGCAAAGAAATATTAAATCAAAATCATACACTTACACATTTAAAGCAATCGCAAAAGGTTCAAGCACAATAAATCTGGGAGCAGCAGAAGTCCTCAATTACGATGAAGAAACATTAACAGTAAAAACTGGAAGTGTTAGAATAACATCAATAACACAAGCTGAACTAGAAGCAAGTTACAGTAAAAATAACAACTTATCATCTATTGGAGTAGAAGGTTATACCTTAAATGAAAGTTTCAATAAAGACACAACTGAATACACTGTAACAGTACCAAGCAATGTAGAAAAAATTAATTTAACAGGTAAAGTAGAAGACTCAAAAGCAAGTGTAAGTGGACTAGGAGAATTCGATGTAAGTGAAGGTGAAAATAAATTTGATGTTGTAGTAACAGCAGAAAATGGAAGCCAAAAAACTTACACAGTAAAAGTAAATGTAGAAGACTCAAATCCAATAATAGTTGACATAGATGGTAAATCTTACAAAGTTGTAAAACGCGCGAGTGCCCTAACTGCTCCTTCAACTTATGAATCAACTACTCAGGTAATTAATGGAGTAGAAGTACCAGCATTCATTAGTAACATTACTAGTTACGTACTAGTTGGATTAAAAAGTGATGAAGGAACAACTAATCTATACATATATAATGAAGAAAACAATTCATACACTTTATATAAAGAAATAAAAACAGAAGGAATACTAATATTTCCTAAAAAAGCAAAAGTTGTACCAGATTATTACAAAAAAACTACAATCACAATTAATGAAGAAACAGTAGAAGCGTACCTTTATGATGGAGTAGAAGACTATTACCTAATTTATGGTGTAAACATAGAAAACAATGAAGAATGCTTTTATCAATATGATGTTAAAAACAACACAATAGCAAGATATAACGACAAAATAATAAATGAATTAACCAAAAAAAATGAAAACTTTATGTTAATAATCATCATACTAGGAGTAGAAACAATACTTTTGTTAATTATATTAATAGGTATGATGATAAGAAAAAACAAAAAGAAAAATATAAAACAAAAAAATGAAAAAGAAACTATAAACAAAATAGAAGAAAATAAAAAACAAAAAGAAACTAAACAGAATGTTTTTGAAAAGAACACTAAAACTCTAGAACCAAATAAAAATAAGACAAATGAAAGTAAAGTAGATAAACAATAATTTAACAAATTATAAAAAAATGTTATAATTATTTCTAAAGGAGAATATTATGGGTAAATTAAAAACATATAAAATAATAAGTGGAATAATATCTATTCTTTCAATAATCTCTGTGTGTTTTGCACTATATGCAATATCACTACTAACAGGAATAGAAACATTTTATAGAAGTATGCTCTCAATTCTTTTAATACTACTCCTAGTAACTTCAGTGTATTCTCTAATAGAAAGTATCAAATTTTTCAAAAAGAAAAAATTTATAATATCTTCTATTCTTTCTTTTATACTAATGGTAATAGGTTTAGTTGTATCTTTTGTTATATTTGCAGTATATTTACAAATAAGTAATACAAATTCAAGTAGTACAACTTATAAAACAGCTCTAATATCATTAGAAAAACAAGAAAAAATAAATGATTTAAAAGACATAAAAATCGGTATGGTAGAAGATAAGGAAGACATTGAAGGATACATTTTACCAACTGAAATAATTGATAAAAACAAATTAAAAGACAATAATGAAATAATTGAATATAGCGATGTTATTACTCTTATGAGTGCATTGATTAATAAAGATGTAGATGCAATTTTCATAAGTGCAAACTATAGAGATATGTTAACTAATATCGAAGGCTTTGATGCTAAAACTGAAATATTTGAAATAACTTCTCTAGAAAAAGAATATGAAAAAACAGAAGAAGAAAATAATACAATCTCTACTTCTGAGAGAATGACTAAACCTTTTACAGTCTTACTTTTAGGAGTAGACTCACAGCAAGATGGATTAAAAGCAGGTGCTTCATTTAATGGAGACACAATCATGCTAATAACATTTGACCCACAAACATTACACGCTACTATGTTTAGTATTCCAAGAGACACTTATGTTACAATGGCTTGTGGAGGAAACATAACAAAAATTAATCATGCTGCTTGGGGTGGAACAAAATGTATGGTAAAAACTGTAGAGAATTTCACAGGAATAAAAATTGATTACTATGCAAAAATTAACTTTAAAGGTGTAGTAGACTTAGTCAATACTCTAGGTGGAATAACAGTAGATGTACCAGTAAAATTTTGTGAATCAAATTCAGACAGATTAATTGGCCCTGGTTATGAAATTTGTTTAGACAAAGGAGTACAAAACTTAAATGGTGAACAAGCCCTAGCACTTGCAAGACATAGAAAAACTCTTCCTTTAGGAGATTTCCAAAGAGGACAACATCAACAATTAGTTGTAGAAGGAATGCTTAATAAAATAAAAACATTAAGAAGTCCAAATGATTTCTATAATGTATTAAACACAATAAGTAAGAATATTGAAACAAGTATGACTACAGATGAAATATTATCTTTCTATAATATAGGAAAATCTATTCTTATGAAAGATGAAGATGCAAACATTAATATAACAAAAACATTCTTAACTGGATATGACTTATATGTTTATGAAGGAAGGTCTTACTCTTATACTTTCCAATATTATAAACAAAGTTTAGATTCAATCGTAAAAGCAATGAAAATAAATTTAGGATTACTTCCACAAGAAGAAATAAAAAAATTCTCATTTAGTATAAAAGAACCATATGAAAAAACAATAATAGGTCGTACTTACTATAGTGAAGCAAGAAAAACACTAGTGCCTAATTTCACAACATACTCAATTGGTGGAGCACAAGTATGGGGTAGCAGCAATGGATTTACAATTAATATTAATTATGTAGAAAGTAGTAATGATGCGTATTATGATGGGCAAATAATTGGTCAAAGTGTACATGAAGGAGTATTAACAACTAAAGCACCAAAAACTATTACTTTGGATGTAGTTAAAAAAGTTTCAGGTGGTAGTACTACACCTATAGAAGATAATAATAATGGGACTTCACCTACAAATCCAACAAATCCTAATAATCCAGGTACAACAGAACCAACTAATCCTACAAATCCAACAGACCCAACAATTCCAGGCCTTCCTGAAAATCCAGAAGAGCCAGTTACTCCAGGAGAAAATGAAGGCAACAATAATAATGATAATAATGAAGAAAACGAGTAGAAATACCCGTTTTTACTTTAATATGAAAAAAAATTACTGTTCAAAATTTAAAAATTGAAAGTGCATTTTTAAATTTTCTAATGTAAATTATACGAAAATACGAAAACATATATAGTTTAAAATTAAAAATTGTATCTACAAAATTAAATTTTATGTATCTTATATTGCTACAAAAATATATAGACAAATAATATATATTATGTTAATGTGTTATTAGGAAATGATTAGTACCTAGTGTTTGCCTACTCTCGCTTAAAGTGCTTGATGAAAATTTACAATTAGGAGGTGGCTTAGTATGAAATGGAGAAATTTATTTATAAAGTTGTTGCAACACATTTGTGCTATTTTACTAATGACGGCTTTAAACCCTTAATAGTAAAAAAATAACACCAAGTCTTCGAGACTTGATGTCTACCAATAAAACGGTAAACATTTAGCACTGCTAAACATTTCCTACATATAATTTTAACAAATAATAATTTATTATACAACTCTTTTCTTCCATAAATAAACACCACGTGTTATAATCTTTCTAGTAGGAGAGAGTATTATGAAAATAACAAAAAGAAGTGAAAATTTAATAATCGCATCAATATATATAATAACATTATTTCTAGGAGTAAATACATTTTTTGAAATAGGTTTTATAGATACAATCAGACACTACTTACTAGTCATATTACCAGGCTGTATTTCACTATCAATATTATTTGACAACATCAAAAATTTAAAAGTATTATTAAAACATAAAGTTCCATTAATTCTTTATGCCTTATCAATAATATGGTTAATATTAACATTTATATTTGGAATAAAAATAACACTAAGTTCTCTAAAAGGACTTGTTCACTTTAGTGTATTATTAACTTTACTTTTTGTGCTATTTAACTGTGAATTTGAAGAAAGAACTTTAAAAAATATAAAGAAACACTTATTTATATCATTTACAATAACAGTTATTTTAGGAATTTTACAATACATAACAGGATACCATATAAATACAGGAAGTAATGAAAAATATCCAGGAATTCTAGGAAGAATTAATTCCACATTCTATATAGCAACAACTTATGATAAATATATAGTCTTAATGTTTCCACTAATAACTTACGAATTACTAAAAGACAAAAATAATATCTACTATAGATTACTATTAATCTTATCTGCTTTAGGAATAATATTCACATTCTCTAGAAGTGGACTACTAATCTATTTTGCTATGTCTTTCATATTCTTCATAGTAACACTTTTCAAACGTCAATTTAAGAGTAGCATATTAATGGTAGTCTTAATAATAGGAATGTTCCTAATACCGGGTGCAAAGTATCCAATACAGTCAGCACTAGACTATGCATATGATGCGGCACATCTTCCAAGTGTATTAAGGCTTAACTTTCTAGACTTATTCGGAACAGAAAAAGAACATGTTGAGGCTGGCGTTTGTACAGGCGAAGACTGTGTAGGGGACATAGAAGGCTCTAATTTCTTTAGAAAATATTATGAAAGAGTTGGCAAAGCATTCATTAAAGAATACCCAATATTTGGAGTAGGAATTGGAAATGCTACATATCTTTATGAAAATCAAAATGCTGCGTATTATCTTAAAAATAGTGATGTAATAAGTGATGAATACCCTTATATGTACCCACACAACTGCTACGTACAACTAACAGAAGAAACAGGTTTCATTGGTACAATCTTAATATTCGCGTTTCTTTTGTCCCTTGCAGTAATTAAAATAATAAATGTAATAAAAACAAAAGAAAAACTCATAATATATGCGCTTACTCTAATACTACTAGGTCTTTTCCTAGCAATGATTACTGAAGGAATGTTCTACTCAAAACAAGGTATTTACATCTTTGCAGTAGAATATGCTCTTTTGTGTAATATACAAATCCCAAAAGAAACTAAAAAAGAAAAAAACAAAACTAAAAATAGTAAAAATCAAAAAAAGAACAAAAAATAATTTTACACTATAATTAGTCCCACCATTTCTTGGGACTTTTTTTTGGCCTATTAGCATGATATAAT
>CAYWED010000028.1:0-16490 GCA_964457135.1 uncultured Muribaculaceae bacterium | reverse complement strand
ATATATAATCCAAATTTTAATTCCGTCGAATTCGACGGGTTTAAAAGTAGGTCTGGACTTCATACTTTTACACTTAGTGTAACTGAGTGGTGTGAAAAGACAAATGCCATTGGGATATATTCAAAACGTGGCAAATATGGTGGAACATACGCACATAAGGATATAGCGTTTGAGTTTGCCTCTGCAATAAGTCCAGTATTTAAATTATATTTAATAAAAGAATTTGAAAGATTAAAGGCGTTAGAAAATAATAATAGAGAGTGGGATGTAAAAAGAATTTTAACAAAAAATAACTATCTAATTCATACGGATGCTATTAAAAATTATATATTACCTGATAACGATTATTATAAAGATAGAGAATGGTTAAAATATGCCGAAGAAGCAGATATACTAAATGTAGCCTTATTTAATACAACTGCTAAAAGATGGAGGGCACTTAATCCAGAGTTAGCAGAAAATTCAAATATTAGAGATTATGCTACAATAAATGAGTTAACAGTATTATCTAATTTAGAATCACATAATGCAGAATTAATTAAAGAGAGAAAAAATAAAGAAGAAAGATTTGAAATATTAAGTAGTATTGCTAAATATCAACTTGATATACTTAATAATGCAGAAAAGATAAAATTATTGGGAGATAATAAAGAACATGAAGAATGAAATGTTTCAAAAGTTAATTCAAGATATGGGTACCTGTAGTAAGTGTATAAATTTAAAATGTAAAAATAAATCTTTAATCAATATTTACCAAAATTATGATTTTTGTACAAATATTCCTTCTATTTGGACTGACTGGTTAATAGGCTAGATTCAGATATCATGATTATAGGACAGGATTGGCGACCATATAGTGATATGGAAAAATATTACAAATTATTAAATAAAGATAAAAATAATTGGAAAGAATTAATTGAACTTGAAAAAAGTTCTACTAAAAGAATGTTAGAAAATTTTATTAAAGAGACATCTAATAATAAGTGTTCTTTAGATAATATTTATATAACGAATGCTATAATGTGTGCAAGACAAGGTAAAAATTATAGAGGAAAAAATATTAATTTAAAAATGTCTACATTAAATTGTAGCAGTTATTTATTAAAACAAATTGAAATTGTGAAACCAAAGGTTATTTTAACTTTAGGATATTATCCTTTAATGTCTTTGTCAAAAATATTTAAATTTAATATTGTGAAAATATTAAAAGAAACAATTTCAAAACTACCAGAAATATTAATAAATAATTTTGTAATAATACCATTATATCATCCAGTTGCACAAGTAAAAAAAGAAGAACAATTAAAACAGTATAGGAGAATATGGAAATATATAGATTTAAAAATACAAAATGACAGTGAAGAAGGTGTAAAAAATGATTGAAAATAATGATAGGGAGTTACAAAAAAGTGTAATCAGTTGGTATCCAGGACATATGGCTAAGGCTAAGAGGCAAATGAAAGAAAAATTGTCTTTAGTTGATGTAGTAGTGCACGTAGTAGATGCAAGAGTGCCTAAGAGTTCTTATATTCCTGATATAGATAGTTTTACTGGTAATAAAGAAAAGATAATTGTAATGAGTAAGTATGATTTATGTGATGAAAAGAAGACAAATGAATGGAAAAAATATTATGAAGAGAAGGGGTATAAGGTCGTTACTAGTAGAATAGATGATAATAGTGTTAAAAGCAAGCTAATTAATGCTATTGAAGAAGTGATGAAGAGTGTTAATTTAAAGAGAAAAGAAAAAGGTCTTCTATCTAAAAAAGCACGTGTAATGATTGTTGGTGTTTCTAATGTGGGAAAGAGTACACTTATTAATAAATTAGTTAATAAAAAAGTTACTGAGGTAGGAAATAAACCTGGCGTAACTAAAAGTATTAGTATGATTAAAATAAATAATCAGATTGATTTACTTGATACTCCAGGTGTTCTATGGCCTAAGTTTGATAGTATGGAAATTGCTTTAAATTTAGCTAGTATGACTATTATTAAAGAAGATGTTTTACCAATAGATGAGGTGGCTATACATATATTAAATAAACTAGATAAATATTATAAAAATAAATTAATAGAAACGTTTGGAATAGATTTGGTAAATAATGAAGATATAATTGACACTTATGAGAGTATTAGTAAATTCAAGAATATTCCTAAGATAAGTGGAGAAATTGATTATGATAAAGTAAATGAACTTATTATAAATTCTATTAAAAATGGTACCTTATCAGGAATAACATTTGATGTCATTTGATTATGAAAGACAATAAAAACAATTGATAATTTGATGCTAACCTTAATACTGTAGTTCTTCTTTTTCTAATTATGTAGAATTTTTAAATTTATTATAAAACATACACCTCTTTTTGGAAAGTGTATGTTTTATATGTATTTTGGATAATTTTTGGTTTATCCTAAAGGATTAAAGTTTAAATTATTTTTAATTGTTTTCAAATTGATTAATCTCAATATCTTTGTTATTTTTAGATAAAATTGGTGAATTTATATTTAATTTTACTTTATATTTATTATTTTTTTGTGTATATTCAATACCATTTTTAAGATTATAATTAAGTAAAGAATTATTGTTAAATAGTGAATATGTATCTCCTTCTAAATTTCCCTTATTAACTGCTATTGAATCAGCTAAAATCATTAAAATAACATTTTCTATATTATCGTTAGGATTTAAATTAGTTTCTAAGTATCCGTTTTTTAGTTTGTATGTGTATTCTTTTTTTTCAGCACCATCATATTTAATTTTTATATTTTTTCCATCTAGTGAAGCAATAATATATGTACCTATCGATTCATAATTTACGATTGTATTGTTGTTATTAAAGATTTCTATTATTCTATTTAAATCGTCTTTTTGTTTATCAAAAATATTATTATTGTAGATTATTCCTATTATTCCTAAGGATAATGAAATTATTGCAATTAATCCCCAAAAAATACTTCTTATTATATTTGCTTTTCTCATACTATTCACCCTTTATTCTATAAATATTATAAAATAAAAAAAACGAAAAGAAAAGAGAAAATAATCAGTATAGGTAATCATCTTACTTCTAAAAGTAATGGACACTTTTAAAAATAAGTTTCCATTACTTTTAGAAGTCACCGTATAGGTAATCAAGCATATTGATTATATTGCTCTCATTTTGTCTATATTTTTAAAGGGATTTTTTTTATCTATTCTATCAGGAAATAGAATTCCATCTAAATGGTCCATTTCATGTTGGAATGCTACTGCTATTTCTTCTCTGACTCTCTCTTCTTTATAATTTCCATCTATATCATAAAATCCTACCGTTATTCGTGCGTGTCTTCCGATTATTCCATCGACTTCGCGATTTACACTTAAACATCCTTCTCCTTCACTAACATATACAAGTTCGCTAGAGTAAGAAATTAAAGTAGGGTTGATTACTGTATATTCAATAAAATTTTCTTTTTCTGTTTTATATGATATTACAAATATTCTTTTTAGTTTTCCTAGTTGTGGGAATGCAAGCCCCATACCAGCTCTTAATCCTAATGCTTCTGCTTGTTCTTCATCTTGACTAAGTCTTAGATATTCTAATGAATCATTTATAGTTTTAATATCTTCTTCTGATAATGGAAAAGTAGCTTCTACTGATTTTTTATGAAGTATTTTTTCTTTTTCATCTAATATATCACTTGTTTTAAGCATTATTTTCACCTCTTAAGTGATAATATTGTACTAAAAAAAACACAAAAAATCAATATTAAACTGGTTTCAAATATTTATGTTTATATATAGAATGCTAGAAAATTTAAGTTATATAAAAAATGAGAATTGTAAGAAAAAACAGGACTTATCTAAAAAGTTCTGTTTTAAATTTAGTTATATTTTCATTCATTATAGTTATGTAATCTGCATTATTTTTTCTTTGTTCATCACTTAATGTATTCATAGGGTCTATTTCTATTTTTTCAACTTTAGTATTTGCTATAAATGAATTTACTTCTTCAGTTAATGTTTTTCCTTTAATAGTATATATATATTTAATATCGCCAGAATTAATTAATTTTCTTGCATCACTATATGACTTGGTAATGTTTGTGTTTCTAGGGTCTATTGAAATAATATTAATTCCATATTTTGTTAAATAATTAAATGATTCATCAGTTACAAGTAGTGTATTTCTAGAGGCATTTTTTCCCATCATTGTCAAATCAACTGTAAGTTCACTTAATTTAACTTTTAAGTCATTGTAATTTGTTTCAATTTTTTCTTTGTTATAAATATTATCTTCAAAATCTTTTAAAGTAGTTGAAATATTTCTTGCAATTTTTAAATAATTTGATGGGTCAAGCCACAGTTCTTCAACACCATTTGTATAGTTAACACCTTTAGTTGCATATATGATTTTTAATTTTGGATTTGCATTTAATAAATCAACTGCTAGATTAACTTCCTTTGATATTCCTGCATATATAAATGTATCCCCTTTAGAGTAAATGTCTTTTTGTTTGTCAGTTAGTTCATATGTATTAATGTCTGCTCCACTTGGATACACACTTGAAACATCGCTGAAACTTGAATATACATACTTAGTAGCATACTCTATTGGATAAAGTGTAGTGTATGTTTTTGTGTTTGTTAAGTCCCCATCATCTGTACAACCAGTTAATAATAATACACTACATAATAAAATAAAAAATTTTTTCACTTTTCCTCCTTATTTGGAACCATATCTATTCCTGTAAGTCCTCCAGGATGGCACCTTAATATTCTTTTTATTCCTAGTTTTAGGCCTTTAAATACTCCAAATCTATCAATACTTACTTTCATGTATTCACTACAAGTAGGAATAAATCTACACTGTAAATGTGAATGAAGTGGTGTTCTTTGATAAAGGGTAATTAAATAGATAAGTAGTTTTTTCATATTTCACCTAGAGTTAATTATACTAGAAAAAATAAGAAAAATAAATAACTATTGATAAGTTTCCTCTCTATTTGTTATAATTGTATAAGGTGAAACGTATGGAAACTTTGAAAAAATTTGGAATTAATATGGATGATAGTAAACTACTTTCTACAGCACTTACGCATACATCATATGCAAATGAACATAATTGTGCCTCTTATGAGAGGTTAGAGTTTTTGGGAGATGCAGTTTTAGAACTTATTTCTAGTGATTATATATTTAAGACTAATAAATATAATGAAGGAGAAATGAGTAGAAAAAGAAGTGTGTTTGTTTGTGAGAATGCTTTGTATGAGTATGCTAAAGAACTTGATTTAAAATCATATATTAAGTTAGGTAATGGAATAAGAGAAGCAAATAAGACAGTAATTGCAGATGTGTTTGAAGCAGTTATAGGGGCAATGTATTTAGAGAAGGGGTTAGATACTGTAAGAGATTTTTTTAATACTTTAATAGTGCCTTATATTGAAAGTAATGTGGATTTTTTAATGGATTACAAAAGTACCTTACAGGAGTTAGTTCAAACTGAAAAGAAAAGTGTAGAGTATGTTCTAGTTAATGAAGGGGGACCAGCACATAAAAAGTTTTTTGTAGTTGATGTGATAATAGACGGGATTGTATATGGTCAGGGGAAAGGTGGCAGTAAAAAAGAGGCAGAACAACACGCTGCTAAGGCTGCTATAGAAAAACATGCGTAGGGAGTAGTATTTATGTATATAAAAGAAATTAAAATAAGTGGATTTAAGAGTTTTGCTGATAAAGTTAACTTAGAACTTAATAGAAATTTTACAGGAATAGTCGGGCCCAATGGAAGTGGTAAATCAAACATAGTTGATGCCTTAAAATGGGTTATGGGAGAACAATCTGTTAAAACTCTACGTGGAGACCATGGTATGACTGACGTTATATTTAATGGGTCAGGTTCAAGAGATGCCACTAGGAGTGCATCAGTCTCTTTAGTTTTAGACAATACTGATAAAAGTTTACCTATGGATTACACTGAAATAGAGATTAAACGTGTGGTTTATAAAACAGGAGAAAATGAATACTATATAAATAAAGATAAAGTGAGACTTAAAGATATTACTGATTTATTTATAGACTCTTTTAGTTCTAAAGAGAGTCTTAGTATTATTCCTCAAGGAAAAATCAGTGAAATATTAGGTGGAAAACCAGAAGATAGAAGAGTTATTTTAGAAGAGGCAGCTGAGGTTTTAAAATACAAAAAAAGAAAAGAAGAGGCTTTAAGAAAACTAGCTAAAACTAATGAAAATATTGAAAGAGTAAATATGATTATTAGTGAGTTAGAAGTGCAAGTAGAACCTTTAAAGGAACAAGCAGAAAGAGCTAGAGTATATAAAGAACATAAAGATAAGTTAGAAAACTTAGAAATAGGACTTATGGCACATGATATAGCCTCAATAAACGAAGAATATAATGTAATAAAACGTGAAAAAGAAGAAATAGAAAGTAGACTAATTGAGGAGAGTGCAAGTGACTCTAAAGAAAAGGCAGTTTTAGAAAGTAAAAAGTTAGAGAGAACTAATTTGGATTTAGAGGTTACAAAAGTACAGAAAGAATTAATAGAAGAGACTGAAAAATTAAATAGTTTGAATTCTAAAAAAGAACTTTTAAAAGAGAGAAGTAAGTATGATAAAAATAGTGATGAGGTAACACTTAATTTAAATAATTTAAAAGAAGAAGAACTTAAATTAAGTAGTGAGGTTAGAACGTTAGAAAGTAAATATAATAATTCTTTAAGTGAAGAAAAAGCAATAAACGAAAAGTTAAATGGACTTAATCTAGAATATAGAGACGTAAATGCTAAAGTAAATGGACTAAATAATGAGATTAATAATTTGACTAGAAAAAAACTTGAGTTAGTTAGTAAAAAAGATATAATAGAGTACAATATAGAAAATGGTTCTAAAGTACCTTATGCTGTTAAGTGTGTTTTAAATAATCCAAGTTTAAGTGGAGTTAAAAATAGAATAGGGGCTTTAGTTAATACTGATAGTGAATTTAGTACGGCTATAGATATTGCACTTGGAGGCAGTGTTAATTATGTTGTTACAGAAACTGATAAAGATGCAAAAGACGCGATTTCTTATTTAAAGAGAAATGGTAAGGGGCGAGTTACATTTTTTCCACTTAATTTAATTAAACCTAAATCTGTAGACCCTGAAACATTGGGAGTGGTTAAAAATTTTAGTGGATTTGTTGGTGTTGCAAGTGATTTGGTAGAATATGAAAAGTTATACTACAATATAATAATGAATCAACTTGGGAATATAATTGTAGTAAAGAATATAGATGATGCTTTAAATATAAGTAAAAAAATTAATTCTAAATATAGAGTTGTATCTCTTGATGGAGAGATTATTCATGTAGGTGGTTCTTTAACTGGTGGAAGTAAAAAAGAGGGAACAAGTGAGTTTGGAGAGAAGACAGAACTTGATAATATAAATAGAGATATTAAAATAATAGAAAAAGAAGTGTATTTAAAAGAAGAAGAGTTAAAGTCTAATAATGAAAAACTAGAGAAGACTAAAGAAACAGTATATAAAACTAATTTAGATTTACTTAAAATTAAAGAAAGTAATGAAAGTATTAGGAGTCAACTTAATGATGCTAAAAGTTCACTAGAAAAAGTTAATGATGAAATTAATGGATTAACTATAGGTAAAGAAAAGAGTGAAAGTGAGCTTGATAAATTATTAGAAGAATATTATGAGGTAGAGAAAAATAAAAACAACTTAGAAGAAAAGATGACTAATTTGGAGAATAAACGTAAGAATTTGATAGAAGAAATAGAAGAGAGAGAGACTACTTTAAGAAAGTATGAAACAAGAAATAGAGATTCTCAAGAAAAATTAAATACACTTACTATTAAAGAAACTAAATTAAATATGAATTTAGATAATTTGCTTAATAGACTTAATGAAGAATATGGTATGACTTTTGAGAAAGCAAGAAATAATTATGAATTAGATATTGAAATAGAGAGTGCTAGAACTATAATTAATGACTTAAAAAGAGAGATTAAGAGTTTGGGAGAGGTAAATTTAGCAAGTATTGAAGAATATGACAGGGTTAATAAGAGGTTTACGTTCTTAAGTAGTCAAAAAGAGGACTTAAGGTTAAGTGAAGAAAATTTACTTGAGATTATCAATAATATGGATGATGTTATGATTGATAAGTTTGCAACTACATTTAAGAAAGTAAATACTGAATTTGGTAAAGTATTTAAGGATTTGTTTGGTGGAGGAGAAGCACATTTAGAGATGACAGATCCTACTAATGTGCTTGAAACTGGTATTGAAATAGTTGCTAATCCTGCTGGTAAGAAGCCTGGAAGTATTAGTTTACTTAGTGGTGGAGAGAAAACTTTAACGGCTATTAGTTTATTATTTGCAATTATGAATTTAAAGAATGTTCCTTTTGTTATACTAGATGAAGTGGAAAGTGCGCTAGATGAGGTTAATGTTGAAAAGTTTGGAGAGTATATTAATACTTATAAAGGTAAAACTCAACTTTTGATAATTACACATAAAAAGAAGACTATGGAGTATGTTGATTTACTTTATGGAATTACTATGCAAGAAAGTGGAGTAAGTAAACTTGTAAGTGTTAAGTTGGAAGATATTAAGGAAGGAAAATAATAGTTTATGAAGAAAATGATAAGTTTAATTTTTGTTTTGTTGTTAGTAGTAACTGGATGTGGTGAAAAGGAAAACATACAAGAAAATGAAAATACAAATGTGAATAATGGGGAAGATGTAAAAAATATTTATAAGAGTGTTAAAACTGGAATAGAAAATAAATACACTTATACTTATGCTGATGAAGCAACTTGTGTGAAAGAAGGAAATAATGACCATTTTGAGTTAATTGATAATGGAATAGATGTAATGATGTATGGTTGTGAAGAGATAGAAGACTCTAATGGTAATAGACTTTGGGGAGTAATATTCTATAATTGTCCTGATGAAGAGTGCGTGTTTTATTATTAATGTGTAGACTTTAAAAAGAATAATTGTTATAATGATTTTGTTCTAGGAGGTTTATGGTAATGAATGTTTATGAAGAAAGATTAAAAGAATTAGATGCTAATATAGCAAAAGTAGAGGACGAACTAAGTAAAGCTCAAAATAAATATGATGATGCAATTAATGAAAAGAAAAAATATATTGAAAAGATTATAAAGTTTTCTAATTTTGATTTAATTGATATTATACCGGTTTTATGTGATTTATGTAATGTGTTTGAGAGTAGTGAAAAATATAAGTGGTCTCATACTCCTATTTGTTACTATGAAATAATGGATTATTCACATGTAGCATTTCGATTAAAGGAAAATATGGGAAGATTTCAATTTTTTGAGAAAAGTGAGAAGAATGGTTATTCTTTTGTGTTACCTTTAGTTAGTAAGTATCCTTCTTATAAATATAAAACTGAAAGTGCTGCTTTTTGCCCTATTTATGTTAAAGATTTTATTTCTTATGTTGTTTCTTATAGAATCGAAAATGATTTAGAAACAATGGATATAGATACATTAAAAAAATTAGAACAATTATTTTTAATTGAGAAAAAAGATGAATTAGAGAAAATCTTTAATGAGCGCAGTGAGGGTGAACAAAGAATAGTAGATGAGAATGTTTTAAAAAGAAAACAAATTTTAGATGGAATTATGAAAAAATAAATTAAAGTATGAAAAAAGAAGACTTATGTTTAGGTCTTCTTTAGTTATTTTGTTATAGTATTATTTTCATCTTGAATATTAAATTGACTAGACGCCATATCTTTAAAATCATGAATTGCTGTTCTAAATTCTTCTGGTGTTTCATACACTGATGCTTTTTCATCAATCCATATGTAATCTTCTAAACTTTTTCCTAGAGGTATAAACATAACACTTTGTCCATTATTAATTTCTTCTTTTATTTTAACAAGAGTACTAACTGGAACTTGTGTACTATATACTCCTAAAAACATAGAAGCAGTGATTTTGGTTCCACATAGTTTATAATGAGTAAAAGTTTGTCTTTTTCCATCTTTATCTGGAATGTTAAGAGCAATAATTGCTATAATTTTATCATCTGGGATTTTATCAAAACTTCCTAATTTAACATTTTTAAAATCATTACCATATCCTATATAAGCTGTAGGTTTAAATTCGCTATTCATTTTAAATTCCTCCCTATTATTAATGTTAACACTAAGGTATGTTATTTACTAGAAAAATTAATTAATAGATGAAATGATGACGTTATAGCAATGTAAAATTATGTAAAGTTTATAAAGAAATTAATACGTATAAAATTAAGAATTGAAAGTATAAATTTAAAGTATTTTTGATAATATTAAATTTTGAACGTGTTTTTTATGTATAAATTTTAAAATTGTAGTGTTGAATTCTTAAAATTAACTACTCTTGTTTTTATTATTTTATGTATGTTATCTTCACTTTAGGAGGTGCATAATGCAAGAAGAAATAATAAAAAGAATAAAAGAAATACAAAAGGAAGATTATTTACCATTATATGGAGATTTACAATTTAAGTATATCTATGGTACGACTGAAAATATAAAGTTTACTATTAAATTACTCGAGTTATTATTAAAGGTGGAGAAAGGATTATTAAATGGCTCTAAAATAAAGAGTGAAGTTAAATTAAATAGGAAAACAGTAAGTAGTAAAAGTTTTGAATTAGATATTCTAGTAGAACTACCAGATGGGTCTATAACGAATTTGGAAATGCAACAAGAACTAGATAAAGAAGCAGAAATAAAAAATACATTATATGTATCAAAAATATTTAGTGGAATAGTAAAAAAAGGAAAAGACTATATAACAGCAAAGAAAGTATCACAGTTAGAATTTATAAAAGAAAATAAACAACATAATAATGAAGACATAATAAATAGATATCATATATCAAATGATAAAAATCCAAGTGATAAAATATTAGAAGACTTATTTGAAATCATAACAGTAGACATTGAAAAAACAAATAATCAAGTTTATAATGAAGATGTAGATGAAGAATTAGAAAGAATGTTGAAAGTAATAAAAGCGACTACTTTAGAAAGTGCTCTAGAAGGAGCAGGAAATAATCTACTGTTATTGGAGATGATAGAGAAAATGGTAAGATTTAATGAAGAAGATTTTGTACAAGACTATTCAAGACAGCAAGCCTTAATAGATAGCAGGAGAAATAGAGATGTAAAAATAGCACGAGAAGAAGGAAAAAAAGAAGGTCATAAAGAAGAAAAATATGAAATAGCCAAAAATTTACTTAAAAATACCAACATGTCTGTAGAACAAATAAGTCTAAATATAGGATTAACAAAAGAAGAAATAGAGACTTTAAAAGAAAATTTATAAAATGAATAAAGTTAGTATGTTTTTTTTGCATACATAAATAATTAATATAATTTAGTAGTATTTTTAGTATTTAAAAATCACAATTTGACTAGAACTTAAAAATAAATTATAATCTTATTTACAGGTGAAAAAATGAATATTAATGAAATAAAAGATCCTAAGTTTTTAAAAAAGATGAATAAAAATGAACTTATAAGTTTAAGTCAAGATATCAGAGAATTTTTAATAGATAAAATATCAGTTACTGGTGGACACCTATCTAGTAATTTAGGAATAGTAGAACTTACTATTGCAATACATAAAGTGTTTAATAGTCCTAAAGATAAAATTGTGTTTGATGTGTCACATCAAAGTTATGTTCATAAAATTCTTACTGGAAGAGCACCACTATTTGATACACTAAGACAAAAGGATGGTTTATCAGGTTTTCAAAAGATGAGTGAGAGTAAGTATGATGCTTATGAAGCAGGACATTCTTCTACTAGTTTAAGTGCAAGCCTTGGTCTTGCAATTGGAAGAGACATGAATAAAGAAAAAAATCATGTAATAGCTGTTATAGGAGACGGAAGTATTGGAAATGGTCTTTGTTATGAAGCATTAAATCAAATAGGAGAGCTTGGGACTAAATTAATTATTATATTAAACGATAATAATATGAGTATATCTAAAAATGTGGGAGCACTACATAACCATTTAGATAAAATTAGAAGTAAAGAAAATTATGTTAATGTTAAGAGCAAGACAAAAGAAATTATGAATAAAATTCCTGTTATAGGTAATAAATTATATACAGGAGTAAAGAACTTAAAATCAAGTATTAAGAAATTATATATTAAAGAAGGCTTTATTTTTGAAGAATTAGGAATTCAGTATTATGGACCTATAAATGGACATGATTTTACTGAGTTAGAATTATATTTGAATGCTGCTAAAAGGGTGAGTGGTCCAGTTTTAATACATGTTATTACTGAAAAAGGTAAAGGGTACAAGTTTGCAGAAGAAGATAGAGAAGGAAAATGGCATGGAGTTGGACCTTTTGATAAAGTTACTGGAGTTATAAAGTCTAGTGAAGATGGAAAGATTAGCTGGAGTGAAGTGGTAAGTGATTCTTTAATTAGACTAATGAACAAAGATATAGTAGTAATAACACCTGCTATGGAAACAGGAAGTAAATTAACTAAATTTAGACAAATGTTTCCTAACAATTTCATAGATACTGGAATAGCTGAAGAACATGCTTTGATTCTTGCTAATGGGTTATCTTTAGAAGGGAAGATACCTTTTGTGTCAATTTATTCTTCATTTTTACAAAGAGGTTATGATGAGGTCGTTCATGATATAGCAAGGATGAATTCTCATGTAATAATAGGAATTGATAGATGTGGAATAGTTGGAAATGATGGTGAAACACATCAAGGTGTGTTTGATGTTACATTTTTGCTTCCTATACCAAATGTTATAATAGCTTCTCCTAGAAACAGTATAGAATGCACTAATATGATTAAGACTGCTATTAATACACCAGCACCTTTTTGTATAAGGTATTCAAGAGGAAGAGTCGATTATATTAAAGATAAACCAGTTACAATAGAAATAGGTTCTTGGGAGAGGGTAACAGAAGGAAATGATGCCACTTTAATAACTTATGGAGATTTTGTAGATGAGAGTTTAGAAATAATAAATAAGTTAAGAAAAGACAATATAAATGTAGAACTTGTTAATGCTAGATTTTTAAAACCCATAGATAATGAATATTTTGATAAAATAATAAAGAAGAAAAAGGCTATATTTGTGTATGAAGAAAGTATGAAAATAGGGTCTTTAGGAAGTTACTTAAGAACTTTAACAAATGAAAAAATACATATATACGCAATTGAAGACTTATTTGTTAAACAAGGAAAGAGAGAAGAAATTCTTAAAGATTTAGAATTAGATGCTGATACAATATATAGAAAAATAAAAAAGGTAGTAAAAAGAGGCGACAAAAGGTGTTAGAATATGAAAGTGAGTTATATAATCAAGGGGTTAGTTTAATTGCAGGAGTAGATGAGGTTGGAAGAGGGCCTTTAATAGGGCCAGTAGTCGCTTCTGCTGTTATGCTTCCTAAAGGATATTTTCATGAAGATATAAAAGATTCTAAAAAGTTGAGTGAGAAAAAAAGAGAAAGAATGTATGACATTATAAAAGAAAATGCAATTAGTATTGGAATAGGTGTCGTAAGTGAAGATGTAATCGATGAAATTAATATATATGAAGCAACTAAGGTAGCAATGAAAAAGGCAATAGACAATTTGAGTGTTAAGCCAGAACATGTTTTAATCGATGCTATGAAGTTAGACTTAGATATTCCATCAACTTCAATAATTAAGGGAGATGCACTTAGTGAATCAATTGCCGCTGCTTCTATAATTGCTAAAGTTACAAGAGACAAGATGCTTGAAGAAATGGACAAGGAGTTTCCAATGTATGACCTTAAAAATAATAAAGGATACGGAACTAAAAAACACTTAGAAGCATTAGAAAAATATGGAGCTTGCAAGTATCATAGAAAAAGTTTTAAACCTGTGAGTGAAGTTATAAAGATTTAAATGAAATATTTGTGAAAAGATAAGACTTTGTTGTAATTATATAAAAACAAGCGTAGAATTAAATTTGGAGGATTCAAGATGAAAGAAAAGTTAAAGAAAATGAATGAAAAAGATATTATAGTATTTGCAGTAGGAATTATATTAGGGGTTTTAATCATGCTATTATTTTATCCAGATAGAATAGTAGAATTAAAAGACGGAGAACAAGTTGCAGTCTCAGTAGGAGAAAAAAATATAACAGCAGACGATTTGTATTATAAACTAAAAGAGGCATATTCTATTAATGCTTTAGTTGAAGTTATTGATAAGACTATATTAGAAAATAAATATCAGTTGGGAGAAGAAGATGATAAATCAATAGAAGAAATGGCTGATAGTTATTTATCTTATTATCAATCAACTTATCAAATGAGTGAAGAAGATTTTTTAAAGAATCAAGGTTTTGAAACAAAAAAAGATTTTATTGAATATTTAAGACTTGATTATATGAGAAATAAATATTATAAAGATAGTTTAAGTGATGATGAAGTAAAAGATTACTATGAAAAAGAAGTATTTGGACCAGTAAAAGTTGAACATATTTTGGTTAAAATATCAAGTGATTTATCTGATGCTAATGCTAAAACAAAAGCTCAAGAAATATTAGATAAAATAAAGAATGGTACTTCTTGGGAAGATGCTAAAAATCAATATAAAGATTCAATTGTTAATGAAAATTTTACTGTTCAGTTTGATAGTTCTTTAGAAGAATCTTTCTTTAATGCTGTTAAAGGTATGCAAGATAATACTATATCAAGTGGTTTAGTAAAAACAAGTTATGGATATCATATAATAAATAGAATAAGTAGTGAAGAAAAACCAACATTAGAAAGTATTAATAATCAAGTTAGAACTGCTATGGTAAGTGTTAAACAAAAAGAAGATAAAAACTATTATCAAAAAACTTTAATTAAAATGAGAGAAGAAGCCAAAACTGAAATTAAAGATACTGAGTTAAAAAAAGTTTATCAAAAATATACTAAAATGTATGAATAGGAAAAGCCATCAATTAAGATGATTTTTTCTTTTAGCAAAATTTCTTTTATGTAATATATTTTATACAAAAACGATTAAAAATGGACTATTCATTAGAAAAAGGTGTAACTCTATCTAATTATTCGTTAGAAAAAAGTGAAATTTTGACTGAATATTCATTAGAAAAAAGTGAAAATAATTGACTAAATTAATATTTGATAGTAATATACTAATATAGGAGAGCATAAGAAATGTAAAGAAAAAATTTATAAGATATTATTAGATTGGTAAAATTGATAAGGATTCTAAGTCTAGAGATTATGAATTACCGCTTGATTGGCTTATAGCTAGTAATTTAGTTTTGAAATGTTGTAAAGTAACAAATCCTGAAATACCTCTTGCAGGATTTGATCAAAAGGATTATTTTAAACTATTTTTAAATGATGTTGGAATTTTAGTTAAACAACTTGATATAAATTATTAAGATATAATAATGGATAATGTTTTATTATATAAGGGTGTTATAACTGAAAATTACGTTGCTAATCATCTTGTTTGTAATGGATTTCCATTATATTACTGGCTTAGTGAAGAAATAGCTGAAGTTGATTTTCTTATTTATACAGAAGATGGAATTATTCCTGTAGAAGTTAAAGCAAGTGATAATACAAAATCTAAGAGTTTAAATGTATATATGAAAAAATATAATCCTAAATATGCTATTAGAATTAGTAGTAAAAACTTTGGATTTGAAAATAATATAAAATCAGTTCCTTTATATGCAGTATTTTGTATTAATAAAGATAGTTTATATTAATAAAAAATAAACTAATGTCAGTCAGTAAATTTTATAATGATTGAAAAATAGTAAAATGTTAAAATGGAGTAAAATATGAAAAAAAGTGAATTTAAAAAAGTAGTCAAAAAAGAAAATAAAGCATTTAAAAATTATTATGTTTATGAGATGATTATTATATTAATTTTAATAATAATGGTTGTAGGTAATATTTTTGCAACAAGTAAAAACTTAATACCAATTAATATAACTATAATTAATTCGATTTTAATTGTTATAATGGCAATTCCAATGATTATTATTGATATAAAGAATGATAAAGACATAAAGGAAATGTATCAAATATATAATAAAGAAAATAGAATACCAGAATATAAAGATAAATCAAAAAATTTAAAAGTTATATTAGTTATTAGTTTAGTATCTCTTTTAATAAGTAGTATTATAACAATACCAAATATCTCAAAAATTGAAGACTTAAGTGAAATAGAAAATACTTTAACTATTACTACAAATAAAGGTAAAACTTTATAAAAATAGATTCATTAGAAAAAGCAAAAAATGCCCCTTACATATTTAATAATTGGGTTAACTTCTATAAATGGGAATTTGTTTCAAATACAATATTAAATGCTAATTCATTTAAAAAGTTAATAGACTAAAAAATTACAATTTTGTAAGGAGGTATCAATGAAAAAGAAAGAGTTAATTATAATTGGCATTCTCACAATATTATTAGCATTT
>CAYWED010000027.1:0-16743 GCA_964457135.1 uncultured Muribaculaceae bacterium | reverse complement strand
AGTACTGTGTTTTTGTTTTGTCCCCTTCTAGAAATTTCCTAGAAGATAAAAAAAGACGAATACTCGCCTATTTTCTCAAATACCTTTTCAAAGACTTTCCATCATGTAAATCACTTATAATATTTGCCATCTCTTCACTTAAATCAACAACTTGAAACCATTCACTATTTAATATATCTTCATCT
The DNA here is from genome assembly GCA_964457135.1 of uncultured Muribaculaceae bacterium. Taxonomy (GTDB): domain Bacteria; phylum Bacillota_I; class Bacilli_A; order RF39; family UBA660; genus MGBC139354. The sequence continues at coordinate 16,558 of CAYWED010000027.1, read as the reverse complement.
ATATAAGCACCATTACTAGCATACACTTTATCAAATATACCTTTCTCATAAGCATTATTAAAATCTGCAATACCTTTATCAAATAAAGCAAATGATGTAATCATATATATTCTATTTGCACCATGATTTTTAAGATATTCTGCAGTTTTTAGCATACTTCCACCACTAGATATCATATCATCTACTATAATAGTATCTTTTCCTTCTACATCATTACCAGAATATTCATGTTGCAAAATCGGATTTCTACCATTTACTACATGTGTTAAATCACGTCTTTTATAAAATGAACCTATTCCAACATTACCAATTTTATCAGCCAAATAATTTGCTCTTCCTGTTGCGCCTCTATCAGGTGCAATAACCAAAATATTTTCCATATCTAAATGCTCTTTTAATATTTGTTCAATCATCAATTTAGTAGGAAAATAATTTGTAAAATCCATATAAGGAACAGCATTAAGAACACTCTTAGCATGCGCATCAACTGTCATAATACTTTTAACCCTTAAACTTTCCAAATGTCTAAGAGCCATAGCACAATCTAAACTTTCTTGTCCCTCTTTATTATGTTGCCTAGATTGATACAAAAAAGGCATAATAACATTAATTTTAGCAGCATGTCCACTCATAGCGCCTATAACTCTTAAAATATCTTGAAAATGATCATCTGGCGACATATGATTTACAACAGTTCTTATATTATAAGTAATACTATAATTCTGAGTATCAGTTAAAATATAAACATCTTTCTCCCTAACTGAATCTAAGATAGTTGCTTTACCCTCTCCATTTGCAAACCTATCTAATTTAACAGGTATTATAAATCCATCTTTATTGTTACGTAATACCTTTAAATAATTATTAATATTCTCTCCAAGCTCTTTATGACTTTCAAGAACTATTAACCCTAAATTATCATTCATAACCTTACCTCCAAACATAACACTAATTAAAAAATATCACATATATAAAATCACTTCAATAAAATTTACACATTATTTACAATTAAATTTATTCTTTACAAAAAGACTCATTTCTTTTAATAAGTCTTTAATCAATTTTAAATATACCAAATAGGTACATAATAATTATTTTCATTTATTGGTATTATATCTTCTACCATACAAAGTAATATACCACTACCAATTTCCAAATTAAACTTTTTAACAACATCAAAATTTTTTATCATAGAACTACTTGGATTTGCAGTTTTTTTAATTTCTATAGGATAAACTATATTATCATAAATAACTAACAAATCAACCTCTCTTTTCTCTTTATCTCTATAATAATATAAATATCTTTTTGCATTCTTTCCATTATTTGAAAAAGATTTTATTATCTCACTAACAACATAAGTTTCAAATATAGGTCCATTAAAAGCACTTTTCTCTAAAGTTGATACACTCATATACCCAGCAAGATAACAAGCAAGCCCTGTATCCATAAAATATATTTTAGGTCTTTTTATAACATTAGATAAATTATTATTAGAATAAGACTGTAAAAGATAAATTAAATTAGTATTTTTTAAAATACTCATCCACTCATCAATTGTCTTAGCATCTACTTCAATATCATCTGCTATTTCACTTGCTATATATTCTTGTCCAGTTCTAACAGCAATAGAAGACAAAAACTTAATAAACTTATTTTCATCTTTAATATTTATAAGTCTTCTTACATCTCTTTCAATATATGTTCTAATATAGTCTTCATAAAATTGCTCACGTGGTTTACTATCTTTCTCGCTGTTTAACTCAGGATAACTTCCATTAAAAACTCGAGCCATTAAATCGCTAATAGAATGTTTTTTTACTTTTCTCTTTTTTAAATCATTAATATTAGGAACAAAAGTTTCTTCTTTCAACCCTTCTAACTCCCTAGTAGAAAAGCCATATAAATCTATAATAGATACTCTTCCAGCAAGACTTTCACTCACTTCATTCATAGTTTTAAATGACTCTGACCCTGTTAAGTAATACATTGTTCCAACTTCTTCGCCATTATAAAACATATTATTAGTTCTAGCCTCATCAACTCGCACTTTAATATAAGTAAGTAAATCTGGTGCATATTGAAACTCATCAATTATTAATGGCGTATCATAAGATTTTAAAAATAATTCAGGGTCGTCTATTGCCTTATTTCTTATAATTATATTATCTAAAGAAACTTTATTAATCTTTTTCTTAGAAGAAATTAAAATTTTCTCTAAAAGAGTTGATTTTCCAACTTGTCTAGAACCATTAATCATAATAACAGGAGTCTTATCAATAAGATTATTTAATGCATTTTCAATTGTTCTTGTTATATATTTCATAACATTTCACATCCTTTTTCTATTACATTATATCATCAAAAACCACTGGTTTCAACTTTTCTGGAATTGAATTCCATTTTTTTCCAAAATTCATTTATTTGATTTTAAAAATACAAAAAGACAAGGATTTACTCCTCGCCTTCCTTTGCTTCTTCATGTTTATCTTCAGTCATAAATGTTTCCTCTAACACTTCGCTAGGGTCATCATCTAAAAATTCTTTTTCAAGCATAAGTTCTATATTATTATATTGCTTTGCTCCAGTACCTGCAGGTATAAGTTTACCTAAAATAACATTCTCTTTAAGACCATTTAGAGTATCAACTTTACCTTTAACAGCAGCATCTGTAAGAATTCTTGTAGTTTCTTGGAATGATGCAGCACTTAAGAATGAATCAGTTTCCAAACTTGCCTTAGTAATTCCAAGTAACACTGCCTTACCTGTTGCTGGAACTTTACCTTCAAGAATATAAGGTTTATTCTTCTCAGTAAATTCTTTAATAGAAACGCTTGTTCCTTCTACAAAATCAGTATCTCCTGCATCAATAATCTTAATCTTAGAAATCATACGTTTAACAACAGTCTCGATATGTTTATCACTAACGTCAACACCTTGACCTTTATAAACTTTTTGAATTTCTCTTAAAATGTATTCTTGTACTGTAGTTGGGTCTGTAACAGCAAGTAACTCTTTAGGACTAATACTTCCCTCAGTAAGTGCTTGTCCTGCTACAACCTCGTCACCTTTCATAACTCTTAACTTAGCGTTATATAAAGTAACGTGTTCACGAACCTCAACATCATTTGTAATATAAATCTTAAACTTACCTTTATCCTCAGTAATCTTAGTAACTTTACCATTAATTTCAGCAATAGTTGCCTTAGCCTTTGGAATTCTAGCTTCAAATAACTCTTCTACACGAGGAAGACCTTGTGTAATATCGTCGGCACCTGCAACACCACCTGTATGGAATGTACGCATTGTAAGTTGTGTACCAGGTTCACCGATACTTTGTGCAGCCATAATACCAACTGCTTCGCCTACTTCAACTACATTACCAGTAGCAAGGTTTCTACCATAACATTTTTGGCAAAGTCCATTATGTGTCTTACAAGTAAGAACACTTCTAATATCTACTTTAGTAATACCAGCATTTACTATTTTCTTAGCAATTTGCTCAGTTATTAACTCGCCTTTTTCAATAATTACTTCTTTAGTCTCAGGATGAAGAATTTTTTGATTAGTAAATCTTCCTATAATTCTTTCCTCTAATGATTCAAGAACACTTCCTGATTTATCATCAACAAATGCACTAACCTCTAAACCTTGAATAGTTCCACAATCTTCTTCTTTAATAATCAAATCTTGTACAACATCAACTAGTCTACGAGTTAAGTATCCAGCATCAGCAGTTTTTAATGCAGTATCTGCAGTTCCTTTACGCGAACCGTGACTACTTAAGAAGAACTCTTGAACGTCTAATCCTTCTAAGAATGATGCTTCAATTGGGATCTCAACCTCTTCACCATCTGGCTTAGCCATAATACCACGCATACCACTAAGTTGTCCTAATTGAGAATCATTACCTCTCGCTTTAGATTTAAATATCATTGCAAGTGGGTTACTATCTTTTACACTATCCATCTCATCTATAACGGCTCTTTGTACTTTCTTAGTAGCATCTAGCCATAAATCAACTACTTTTCTATGTCTCTCTTCATCAGTTATAAGACCACGATTAAATTGTTTTGTAATTTTCGCAATAGTTTCTTTTGTCTCATTAATAATAATCGGTTTCTTTTCACTTACTGGTATATCACTTAAACTAAATGTAATACCACTTAAAGTACTATATTTAAATCCTAAATTTTTAAGTCTATCAAGCATAATTGATGTTTCAGTTGTCTTAAATCTCTTGAATATCTGGGCGATTAAAGTCTCTAAGTCTTTCTTAACAAATCCATTAACAGCAGGCATTTCTTTAACTGCTTCTGGTAAATTAGTACCTTTTTCTAAGAAATACTTTTCAGGTGTTAATCCTTCAAAATTAGCCTTACTTGGTTCATTAACATAAGGATATGCATCAGGTAAAATCTCATTAAATATAATCTTACCAGGGGTAGTAACTAAATATTTATCCATTACTGCATCAGCAAATACTTTATGTTTAAAACTCTTCGTAGGTATGCATACACGAGTATGAAGTGTAATATTACGTCTTTCATAATCCATTAATGCTTCATTTGCATTTTTATATGCTTTACCTTCGTTCTCTAGTCCTGGAATTTCAAGAGTTAAGTAGTAGTTACCTAATACCATATCTTGTCCTGGAGTAACTATTGGGCTTCCATCTTTTGGACTTAAAATGTTATTAGCACCAAGCATTAGTAGTCTTGCTTCACTTTGAGCTTCTTCACTTAAAGGTACGTGAACAGCCATCTGATCTCCATCAAAGTCAGCATTAAATGCAGTACAAACTAGAGGGTGTAACCTTAATGCTTTACCACCAACTAACTTTGGTTCAAATGCTTGAATACCAAGTCTATGTAGAGTTGGAGCACGGTTTAATAATACTGGATGTTCTTGTATAACATCTTCTACTATATCCCAAACTCTCTCGTCTTGTGCATCAATTAACTTTTTAGCACCTTTAATATTATGAGCAAGTTCTCTTTCTACTAACTCATGGATAACGTGTGGTTTAAATAACTCAAGCGCCATTTCTTTTGGAATTCCACACTCATACATCTTAAGTGTAGGTCCAACTGCAATAACACTACGTCCACTATAGTCAACACGTTTACCAAGTAAGTTTTGACGGAAACGTCCTTGTTTACCTTTAAGCATACTAGATAAACTTTTAAGTGGTCTATTTCCTACACCTTGTACACTTCTACCACGTCTACCATTATCAATTAAAGCATCAACTGCTTCTTGAAGCATACGTTTTTCATTTTGTACAATTATTGTAGGTGCACCAAGTTCTATTAATTTCTTTAAACGATTATTTCTATTGATAATTCTTCTATATAAATCATTTAAATCACTTGTTGCAAATCTTCCACCTGGAAGTTGAATCATAGGTCTTAACTCTGGTGGAATAACTGGAAGAACATCAAGTATCATCCATTCAGGTCTATTACCACTATCTAAAAAGTTTTGTAAACAATCTACTCTTTTAACTAAACGCAATTTCTTTTGACCTTGAGATTTCTCAATTTCTTTCTTTAATGATTCTATTTCTTTTTCTAAATCAACCTCTGCAAGTAAAGTCTTAATTGCTTCAGCACCCATACCTACAGTAAACGCGTTACCATACTTTTCATAATAAGCACGGTACTCTTTATCACTTAAAGTTTGTTTTTTCTCGAGTGGTGCAATACCTGGGTCTAATACTACATAACTTACAAAATATATAACCTCTTCAATATCTCTTGGACTCATGTCTAGTACTAAACCAATTTTAGGTGGAACACCTTTAGTAAACCAAATGTGGGCAACTGGAGTTGCAAGTTCAATATGTCCCATTCTCTCACGTCTAACTTTAGAACGAGTAACCTCAACTCCACATCTATCACACACTACATTTTTATATCTTAGTCTCTTGTATTTTCCACAAGCGCATTCAAAATCTTTTGTTGGCCCAAAAATCTTTTCACAAAATAATCCATCTCTTTCAGGACGAAGTGTTCTATAGTTTATAGTTTCAGGTTTCTTAACCTCTCCATAACTCCAAGAACGAATTTTTTCAGGTGAAGCAATTCCTATGCGAATTCCTTCAAACATATTAACTTCCATCATTATTCTTCACCCTCCTCTATTTCTTCATCATCATCTGGATTATATTCTAAATCATCCAAACTATCAAACTCTTCCTCTTCTTCATCATAAGAGAAATCATCATCTTCTTCTTGTAATCCTTCTGTTTCTTCTACTACTTCACTAACTAATGGAGCGTCTTCAGTAACATTATTAACATCTACTTCATCAATATTAACAGGAATATCATCTTTTTCTTCTTCTTTTTCAAGTTCTTTTAATTCTTTAATTCCATCCTTAGTCATTATAGAAATATCTAATCCTAAAGCTTGGAACTCCTTAATAAGAACTCTAAATGATTCAGGAACTCCTGCTTGGTCTACTGGTTTACCTTTTACTAATTGTTCATAAACCTTAACACGTCCTAATACGTCATCACTCTTAATTGTTAGAACTTCTTGTAAAATGTGAGCTGCACCATAAGCATAAAGTGCCCAAACTTCCATTTCACCAAATCTCTGTCCACCAAATTGAGCTTTACCACCTAGAGGTTGTTGTGTAACTAAACTGTAAGGCCCTGTACTACGTGCATGCATCTTATCATCAACCATGTGGTTAAGTTTAATCATATACATGACACCAACATTAACTCTCTTATGGAATCTTTCACCTGTTCTACCATCATATAGCCAAGTCTTAAAGTCGCCATCTAGTCCAGCTTCTTTAGTCATTGCGCGTATATCATCATAAGTAGCACTGTCAAATACTGGAGTTGCAATATGAACACCAAGTGTCTTAGCAGCCATACCTAAGTGAACCTCTAATATTTGTCCTAAATTCATACGAGATGGAACACCAAGTGGATTAAGCATAATATCAACAGTTCTACCATCCGGTAAATAAGGCATATCTTCTTCTGGAAGAACAAGACTAACAACACCTTTGTTACCATGACGTCCACTCATTTTGTCTCCTACTTGCATCTTTCTCTTCTTGATTAAATAAATTCTTATAATCTTTATAACACCAGCAGGTAACTCATCACTATTTTCTTTAGTAAATATTTGAACATCGTGAACAATACCACTACTTCCATGAGGAACTCTTAAAGATGTATCTCTTACTTCACGAGTCTTCTCACCAAATATCGCGTGTAATAACTTTTCTTCACTAGATAATTCTTGAACACCTTTTGGAGTAATCTTACCAACTAGAATATCATTTTCTTTAACCTCAGTACCAATTCTAATAATACCTGATTCATCCAAATTCTTACGAGCCTCTTCACTAACATTTGGAATATCTCTTGTAAATTCTTCTGGTCCAAGTTTAGTATCTCTACATTCTACCTCTAGCATTTCTATATGTACACTTGTTAAAACATCATCTTTTACAATTCTTTCATTTAATATAACAGCATCTTCATAGTTATAACCATTATATGTCATGAATGCTACAGTTAAGTTTTTACCTAAAGAAATTTCTCCACCATTTGTACTAGGACCATCAGCTATAATGCTACCTCTTTTAACCTCGTCCCCTTTTCTAACAATTGGCTTTTGTGTGTAACAAGTCTCAGCATTACTTCTTTGATAACTTATTAACTCATATTCTTGTTTACCTTTACTATTTTTAACAACTATTTTCTTAGAGTCAACATAATCTACTACTCCGTCTTCTTTTGCCTTTACAACAGCACCAGAATCAAGTGCAGCATAATATTCAACCCCTGTAGCTACAATTGGAGCCTCAGTCTTCATAAGTGGTACTGCTTGACGCTGCATATTAGCACCCATCAAAGCACGGTTAGCGTCATCATGTTCAAGGAAAGGTATCATACTTGTTGTAATACTAACGATTTGAGATGGACTAACATCACTATAATCTACCTTATCTTTAGAAACAACTAAGTTATCTCTATTAAATCTAACTGGAACTGAATCCTCTGTTATTTCATTTTTATCATTAACATCTATTGTAGCAGGACAAATATAATAATTTTCCTCTTCATCAGCAGTCATATAAACTATTTCATCAGTTAACTTTCCATCTACAACTTTTCTATATGGAGTCATTATAAATCCATACTCATTTAATTTAGCAAATCCTGCTAAACTTGTAATAAGACCTATATTTTGTCCTTCTGGAGTTTCTACTGGACAAATTCTACCATAATGGCTTGAGTTAACATCACGAACTTCCATACCAGCCCTGTCACGAGAAAGTCCTCCTGGTCCTAAAGCACTAAGTTTACGTTTATCATATAACTCAGCTAGTGGGTTAATTTGGTCCATAAATTTAGACAATTGGCTACTTCCAAAGAACTCTTTTAAACTAGCAGTTACAGGACGAATATTAATTAAACTTTTAGGAGTAACTGTATCTATATCTTGAGTAGTCATCCTTTCACGAATAACTCTCTCCATTCTAGCAATACCTACTCTAAATTGATTTTGAATTAACTCTCCACCTTGTCTTACACGTCTATTTGCTAAATGGTCAATCTCATCATAATTACCAATTCCATAATGTAAATTAATATAATATGAAACTGATGCATATATATCACTAATAGTTAAACGCTTAGTGTCTATTGATTGGTCATTACCAATAACTTTAATTATCTTATCACTACCATCATTAGCATACACTAAAACTTCTTGGACTTTATTATAAGTATCCAATTCTTCATTTATTTTAACTTCATGAACACCATATCCAGCTTCAAATATAGGTTTAATCTCTTCAAGTAACTCTTTTGTAACTAAAGTACCTTTCTTGAATTTAACCTCTCCATCAACTTTAATATCTTCACCAAGTCTATTATTAAGTAGTCTATCAACTACATTTAATTTTCTATTAAATTTATAACGACCTACTTTAGCTAAATCATATCTAAACTTATCAAAGAATCTAGTTATTAATTGGTTCTTAGAAGAATCAAGTGTAGCAGGCTCTCCTGGTCTTAATTTTTCATATATTTCAATTAAAGCCTCATCTGTATTCTTAGTAGAATCCTTTTCTAATGTATTAACCATGTACTCGTCTTCTCCGAATACTTTAATAATATCATCGTCGCTACTAAGTCCTAAAGCTCTTAAGAAAGTAGTAATTGTTACTTTTCTTGTTCTATCTATTCTTACATAGAAAATCCCACGAGCATCTAGCTCGTACTCAAGCCAAGTACCTTTACTAGGAATAACCTCACTAGTAATAATATTACGTCCATTCTTATCTATTTCACGTTTAAAATAAATACTAGGAGAACGTACTAATTGACAGTTAATAACTCTCTCTACTCCATTAACTATAAATGAAGCATTTTCAGTCATTAAAGGAATGTCTCCTAAAAAGACTTCTTGTTCTTTAACTTCACCTGTTTCATTAATAAATAGTCTAGCCTTAACTTTCAAAGGTGCAGCATAAGTAACACGTTTTTCTTTTGCCTCGTTTACAGTATATCTAGGTGTCTCAAGTGTGTATTCACCAAACTCTAAAGATAAACTTCCACTGAAACTCTCCACTGGAAAAATATCTTCAAATACCTCTTTTATCCCTTCATCCAAAAACTTTTGAAACGAATCTTTTTGAATTTCAAGTAGGTTTGAAAGTTCAAATTTGTTTCTTAATTTTGAGAAATCTCTTCTTTCTCTATGGTCTCCAAATTTTTTAATTTTGTAAGCCAAATTAGTCACCCCAATCCATTAGATTTAAAAACACATCAAACTGTAAAATTTATATGTATCGCAGTTTATAATTTTATCAAATTTTTGTAAACAAGTCAAACAATTTTTGCTCGTACTACATAAAAACCTTTATTTCTATCTATTGTTTCTAATCTATATTTTTCTTCTAATACTTTACAAATACTTTTTACTCCTTGATCTTTTCTAATAACAAACCAAACTTCTCCATCTTCTTTTAAATGTTCACTTGCACCAAGAAGTATTTCTAAAACTTTTGTCTTTCCTGCCCTTATAGGTGGATTTGTAATTATAACGTCATATTGATTAGTAACATTTTGATAAGCATCACTCACAAAAGTTTCTGCTTTAACATCATTTTTTATAATATTTCTTCCTGCTAAATGTACTGCTCTTTTATTTACATCACACATAGTAACAAAACTATCTGTAACTTTAGAAATAACTATTCCTATAAATCCATATCCACAACCCATATCTAAAACACGTTTTTTAGTTTTGTTAATCTTTAAATAATTTTCTACTAAAACTTTTGAACCATAATCTATATGATTTTTAGAAAACACACCCAAGTCAGAAAAGAATAAAAAAGAAGTAGCTTCATAATTATACTTTATTTCCCTAATTTCACTTTTCAAATCTTGATTATTAGTAAAATAATGTTCCATAAATTCTACTCCTTTCTCATTTAATTTTCTTTTATAGTTGATAACTCTTTAATAATATTCCATTTTTCTATGTTTAAACTACTCGCATCTTGCCCATTACTAATAGCACTCATTTCAGCATTTTCTATATTTTGATACTTTTCTATTATATTTTTAGCATCTTGATATTCTAATAAACACGCTACACATAGTTTATTTATGCTTTCTTCACTTACTTGCATTTTTAATATTTTTATAACTTCATTATTTAAATCTTCTTTTTTTCTTCTAGAATATTCTCCACTAGTTAAACCTCTTAGTATATTTTGCTTTTCTACATTATAGTTACTTATATCCATTCCACTTTCTAACATACTTGTTGTAGTTTTAACTATTTCCTGATACTCATCAATTATGTTTATAGCCTGAAACTTCAAAATACCACATAATTCACAAAGAGCATTTATACTTTCTTCACTTTTAGGCATTCCTAGTATTTCTATTATCTTGTCTTTCATATATCTCCCATAAACGCAAAAAAGCCTTTTACTTAAAAAGGCTTATTTTACTACTTTAATTCAACTGTTGCTCCTGCTTCTTCTAACTTAGCTTTAATATCGTTAGCTTCGTCAGCTGAAACATTTTCTTTGATATTACCACCATTATCTGCTAAATCTTTAGCTTCTTTTAGTCCAAGACCAGTAATCTCTCTAACTACTTTAATTACTTGTAATTTTTGAGCTCCTGCTTCTTTAAGAACTACAGTTTTAGTTGTATCTCCTGCATCTTCTTGAGCTCCAGCAGCTGGTGCTGCAGCTACTGCTACTGCACTTGGATCTACTCCAAATTCCTCTTTCATCATATCAACTAATTCTTTAACTTCAAGAATAGTTTTTTCTTTAATTGCTTCGATAATATCTTTATTTTCTATTTTTGCCATTATTCATTTCCTCCCTTTTCTAAATTTTCGGCATATAAGTTAAGTGCTATACTTAAGTTTCTTAAGTGTTCAATTAAACCACCAGCAAACATTGTAAGTAATCCTTCATAACTTGGTACACTAGCATATTCGCTTATTACTTCGCTACTTGCAAATTCACCATCAATATAACCAGCTTTAATACTTAGGTTTTCATTATCCTTAGCTACTTCACTAACTATTTTAATAGGCTCGATTATATCTTTACTAAATATATAAGCATTAGGACCACTCATATAGTCATCTAACTTAATACCTTTGTCTTTAAATGCAAGTGATGCTAAAGTGTTTTTATAAACTTTTAGGTCACTTCCATTTGCCTTTAACTCTTGTCTAAGTGAGTTAATATCATGAACACTCATACCTTGATAATCAACTAATAATAAAGTTTTGTTTTCATCAAGTTTAGTGCATATTTCATTAACTGTCGCTTTCTTTAGTTCAAGACTTTTTTCACTTGCCATTATGTCCTCCTTTATATTAATAAAAGTTTTCCGCAGGGGGAAAACTTAAAAAGAAATTTTCCTCGGCAGGATTTACCAATAACCTGCTGTCTACGGCCAACTACAAAATGTATTCTACTACATTTTTTTTAATTTGTAAATACTTATTAATTGAATGCTGTTAAATCTAATTTAACGCCAGGTCCCATTGTGCTAGAAATACTAATATTCTTAACAAAAGTTCCTTTTACACCTGTAGGCTTATTCTTAATAACTTCATTAACAAAAGCAATTAAGTTTTCATTAAGTTTATTTGCATCAAAACTTACTTTACCTATAATCGCGTGTACGTTACCATTAGAGTCAGCTCTATATTCAATCATACCTTTTTTAATGTTAAGAATTGCTTCTTCAACATTAGTAGTAACTGTTCCAGTTTTAGGGTTTGGCATAAGTCCTTTAGGACCTAAAACTTTACCAAGTTTACCTAAACTAACCATCATTTCAGGTGTTGCAACGATTACATCAAAATCAAACCAGTTCTCTTTTTGAATTTTTTCAACCATTTCATCTGCACCAACATAGTCAGCACCAGCCTTTTTAGCTTCTTCTATTTTAGTCTTAGTAACAACTAAAATCTTTTTAGTTTTACCAGTTCCATGAGGAAGTGTAAAAGAACTTCTAACTTGTTGATCACTCTTAGTAGTATCAACATTTAAATTAAGTGCAACTTCTACAGTTTCATCAAATTTTCTTTTTGAAAGAGACTTTACTAGTTCAACCGCTTCAAGAGGTTGATATGCTTTATTTTTATCAACTTGATTTGAAGCTTCCACATAAACGCGTCCTCTACGTTTCATATTTTACCTCCTTTATGTGGTATTTGGATTATTTATTTACTCGTCTATTTTATTAATTATTTTTCTTCTGTTTCTTCTTTTTGTTCTGTTGCTTCTACTTCTGGAGTTTCAGCATTAGCATTTGCCTTAGCTTCTTCTTCCATTGCTTCAAGACTTTCCTCTAACTTAGCTGCTTCAGCCTCTGCTTCTTTAGCTTCTTCTGCTTGTTCAGCTAACTCTGCATCATTAAGTCCTTTAACTGCTATACCCATATTTCTTGCTGTTCCTGCTACTATATTCATAGCTTTCTCTATATCGTTAGTATTTAAGTCAGGTAACTTAATTTCAGCAACTTGTCTTAATTGATCCTTAGTTATAGTTGCTACAACTTCATTAGCACCCTTAACGCCACCTTTATTTATTCCAGCAACCTTTAATAAAAGTGATGCTGCAGGTGGAGTCTTTAATACAAAATCAAATGTCCTATCTTCATAAACGCTAACTTCACATGGAATAATATCTCCCATCTTATCTCTAGTCGCGTCATTATATCTTGTACAAAACTCTTGTAAGTTTATTCCAAGAGGACCAAAAATCGTACCTACTGGTGGAGCTGGTGTTGCTTTACCTGCAGGGATTTGTATTTTAACTACTTTAGTAACTTTCTTTGCCACAAAAAACACCTCCTATAATATTTATTTAGTATGTTTTTAGCGAGTGGTTATAATGATAATCCAATGTCTCCCACTTATTTGTTACATAATAAATATATAACTACGGGTTTAATATTATCACAAAAACCCACTGTTTACAAGCATTTTACCATTTTTAATTTCACTTTCACATACAAATCGTTACAGTTCAGATAGAGAATAAAGCAAGTAAAATAGGCGTTCTTCTTATTTTAATAAAATTTATAAAATTTTATTAAAATGTTAAAAACACTCTAAAATACTAGTGTTTTCATAAATTCATCTTTTTAAACAATGAAATTCAAATTATTGAAATCCTTTATTTTAAAGATGTTCTCCCATCTGAACTGTAACTACAAATCAACTAAAAAAGTATTTAATTTGACACTTAAAGAATAAAAACACTATTTATTAATTTCAATTTTAACACTTATATTATCTGAAAACTTCAAAATATTAAAATTCATCTACATTTTTTTACTTAATGTAAAAGCATCACTTGCCTCCTTAAACTCATAAATATAAGGAACATAAGCAGCTTTACATTTCTTCAAATCTAGAAATACTTTTCTAATATCTTTTAACCCACTAATTTTTTCAGACATCTTATCATATTCATCATCACTAACATTATACACAATATCATTAAAAATTGACTTTAAAAAATACAACATATAAACAAGCCTATCATTATTTTTAGAAGCAATATAATTTTTTCCTCCAACTTTATAATAAATGGCACCTAAATAAGATATCTGTGGTGTAGAAAGACCCATTACTTTCGCACTATCAATATCTATAAATCTAGGATTAATATACATTCCATTAGAATTCTTTTGTAATAATACATTAGTAAAGTTACCATCACTTAAAACAATATTTTCGGGTACTTCATGAATATTAGAAAGTCCTATAGATGCATTTATCAAAGCTAACAAATACTCAAAAACTCTGGTTTTATCTTTTGATAAATCATATAAACTTATTGCATCACTAACTTTTTCCATACTTATACCCTTAAGTTCACGAGAAAATAATCTCTTTTCTACTATCATATCAATTGGTTTCACTAGAACTGGTACATTTACATTAGATAAAATATTCAATCTTTCTTTAAGAATTAATTCTCTAATATAAGAAAGTTCTCCATAAAATTTATATATTAAATTTCCACTACTACAAACTCTAGTACCACTATCACTATTACAATATAATTCTGTTAATTTTAATTTTCTTGTCTCTTTAATATCTACTTCATTCATACTAATTTTTAGCTAATATTTTTTTAGCTTCCTTTTCTTTTACTTTCTCTAAATACTCTTGAGATATAGAAACAAAAACTTTTGGTGAAATACTTGTAAGCTTATATATTTGTTCCACATTTATATCTTCAATATATAAATTAATTAAAACTGCAACACTTATATCTACACCATACTCATTAACTAGTTCAAAATCTTTTATTTTCTTAACTAACTCACATATACCCTTTAAAGTTTCTACTGAAACTCCAGTTTCATCAGATTTCCTTTTAATAAGTTGTCTTAAAATTTTATTTCTAATTATTCTTATTTTTTCATTATCAGAAGCATACACTTCACCATACATAAGCCTTTTATCAAAACTTTCACCATACTTACATCTTAAATACTTTAATTCTTCTAAAGAAAGATTCAATATTTCGTTTATTATCTCTTCTTTACTAAAAATAATAGGAAACCTATCAAAAAAACTTTTATAAAAATAATTAGGCAAACTAGATTTTGGATTTAATCTTGACTTTATTACTGGAATAATAGAGCTATTAATAATTCTTTTATCTCTTGGGCTTATATTTCCACGAGTTTCTTTATAATTACTACCAAATGCTTTTACTAAAATATTCATCAACCTATCATTTAATGGACGAGACTCAACTACACTTTTTATTCTTCTTTCAAACTCTTCATTACTTTCATTTTCTTTCTTATATTCAAGAAATCTAGAATAAAAATCCTTTACAGGCATACTTTTTTCACAACCTTCAAGAACATTTAATAATTTTTTCTTATCACTAATATTTACTAATCCATCTATATTATTATCTAAAGTTTTAGCAAATAATCTTCTTCTTAAATCTTGTCCAAATCTATTGTAATAAAATTCTTTTGTTCCTTTTTCCAATTTATCTATAGCCATCCTTATAGCATCAAATTTATATCCAAGAAAAATATCTTCTATTCCAAAAGTTTTATAACCAGATTTTAATTTTTTAAGACTATTTCTCATAGCTCGATTAAGTCCAAAAAGAACATCATACTTTTCTTCTTTTGTTAATTTATTATTAAAATATCCATCCAACTTCTCTCCATATTTCTTTTTAACAAGTCCTTTATAATAATCATTCAAAGTACTAAAAGCTTTATCTACTTCTTCTTTAGAATAATCAGTAAATAAACTATACCATTCTCCAATATAAAAATTCATATTTGGATTAATTCCATTTAAGTACTCATTCATTCTTTTAAGACCATACCTAATACTATCTTTATCACTTCTGTCAATTTTATTGGCTACTTCTTTAGTCTCTTTTGAAAAACTATAAATTTTCATTAAACTTCTTTTATTACTACTTCTAAGCATATTAAATTTATTAATTACTTCTTCTTCACTATACATAGGAAATTCATTAAAAATTAGCTTCTTATAAATAACTCCACTTTCTATTATTTCACTTATTTTTTTAAATACTCTATATGCCGGTTTATTGATTTTCTTAGTTGAATCTACCGACCAATTTCTTACTGCTAAAGTTTTCTCTTCGCTAGAAAGAAATTTAAAAGCAGAATCTATTTCTTCTTTTGTATAATTACTAAGATTACTATAAAACTCACTCTTAAAATCCATACAAACACCACCTTATTTAATTTTTTTATAAGACTTTATGTCTTTATCATTTATAATTTCATAAAAATATGGGATAGTTGGAACTGGTTTAAATTCATCTTTAAGCTCCATTACAAGACTTCTTAATTCTTTTAATGTTCTTAATCTTTCACACTCTTTATCATACTCATACATTGGAATATCATAAATTGGACATCCAAACATCATAGTCAAAAATTGAATTAAAAAGTGAAGTGGACCCCAAAAAATAGACAATGAAAAAAAACAAGGTTTATACACTATAG
>CAYWED010000026.1:0-17188 GCA_964457135.1 uncultured Muribaculaceae bacterium | reverse complement strand
ACTTTTTAAGAAATCTAAACAATAATTTTTCCAATAACCAAACCATTCTAAATCGGTATTGGGTTTACAAAAGAATTCTAATTCCATTTGTTCAAATTCCCGAGTTCGAAATATAAAGTTTCCTGGAGTTATTTCATTTCTAAAACTTTTTCCTACTTGCCCTATTCCAAATGGTACTTTAAGTCTCATACTTCTTAAGACATTTAAGTAGTCAGCGAATATTCCTTGTGCTGTTTCAGGTCTTAAGTAAACAGTATTTTTTGAGTCTTCTGTTACCCCTTGGAATGTTTTGAACATAAGGTTAAATTCTCTTATATCAGTGAAATCACTTTTTCCACATTTTGGACATACAATGTTATGTTCTTTTATGTAAGAAACTAATTCTTCTTTAGACATACCACCTGCATCTTCTACCCCAGAGTCTTCTACTAATTTATCAGCACGATGTCTAGTTTTACAGTTTTTGCAGTCAATTAGAGGGTCAGTAAATGTTCCTAAGTGCCCACTTGCAACCCAAACGCGTGGATTCATCAGGATTGCAGAATCTAGTCCTACATTGTTTGGGTCTTCTTGTATAAATTTTTTCATCCAAGCATTTTTGATATTTTTCTTAAGTTCTACTCCTACTGGGCCAAAGTCCCAAGTGTTTGCAAGGCCTCCATATATTTCACTTCCTTGAAATATAAAACCATATTGTTTACAAATATTCACAAGTTTTTCCATTGTTAATTCATTATTCATTTTTCTCTCCTTTTAAATAAAAAACTTCTTAGATTATTAGGACGAGTGCTACCCCGCGGTTCCACCTAATTTATTCTAAGAAGAATCTCCTCATATTTATATAGCCTAGAAGTATTCCACCACTTCATCTTCGCTTTTCATGTTTAAATTATACTTTAAATTATATTCATTAGTCAATGTTTTTATGACTTAATTATTCACAGTTTTTATGACTTAATTATTTGATAGTTTCCTTTATATTACTATTAAGTAGAAGAAATTATATGATAAATTAATAAAAGTAATCTATTTGGTTACTAGAGAAATTATTTGTGGTTTTTATTATTTTTAAAACTCTAGAAAATCATTTTTTATTCATACTATTTTTTTGTTATTTTTTATAAGATTTTCTTTAGAAAAGCCTTTAAATAAAGGGATTTTTTGAACTTTTCGTTCATTTATAGTAGACATAATTTCTTAACTGGTCTAGTAAGCACCGGTATATGGTCTTTTAAATACCACCAATGCACTACAATTATTAACCTAAAAACTGGTATATCTAGGTCACGAAGGTTTTTTCAAAGTAATGATATATTACGAATTAGGTGGGGCTGAAAGAAAATGATAAAAGAAAAGTTTTATGATTTTAATCCTGACATCAAAAGAGTAATTTCTTCTAATATTAGAAAATATAGAAAAATGAGAGGATATACACAAGAACAACTTGCTTTATATACTGAACTTTCTTATGATTTTATTAGAAGAATTGAAACTAGTGGAGGTAAATCAGGTTTCTCGGTTGTAACTTTGTATAAAATCGCTACTGTTCTTGAGGTAAGCATGGATGAACTCACTAAAGAAGAAAAGTAGTTAACAATTAGGTGTTAGCTACTTTTTATGTTGTTTAGAAATTTTTTACTTTTTAGATAAAGTCCAGTATATTCTTTATAGTATGTTGTTAGAAATGCATCTATTTCATTTATTACTTTGTCTTTTAGATTTAATTCAGTTATTTTATTTAGGTCTACATAATAGTAAGCTTTTATCATTTTTAAAACTGCCTCGTCATATAGTGGCTCGTTTTTTCTATGAAATGCACATATATATCCACCTTTGGCGTGAGAAAGACTTACTACATTAGTTCTACCACACTCTACACATCCACTTAAGTACAGGCTTATTCCTAAATAGTCTAGGAATTTTATTTCTACAATGTTTGTTATGACTAATGGATTAAAGCCTTCCTCTATTTTTAAGACTGCACTTATAAATATATCATAAATACTAGGGTCGTTTGATTGCTTTCTAACATTTCTTACTAGTTCAGTTAAGTAAGTAAGGTACCCCATTTTTTCTATGTCAGTGTATGTATTCATTAGGTAGTTTATAGGGTCAGCACTAATAAGGGTACTAAGTTTTCCCTCTTTGTAGTTTATATGAAAAATAGCATAGGTAAATAGGTTTGAAACTACTCTTAATTTACTTTTTTCTTTTAGAGAACCCTTGGATATTACACCAATAATACCTAAATCTTTAGTTAATATGTTTAATATTTTGCTAGATTCTCCATATTTAAGAGTACTTACTACAAAACCTTCTATGCTAATTATTTCCATTTTTCTATTTTTTGCTACCTTTCTTATAATTTAAATAGTCTTCTATTTTTCCACTACTTGCAAACTTATTCCATAAATCTTTCTTTTTCATTTTCATCACCTATATAATATTGTGATGTAATTTTAATTTTTATTCATTAAAATTCATTAAATCCAAGTTCGTTTAGATATTTTTCTTTATCTCTCCATTTTTTTAGGACTTTTACATATAGTTCCAAGTAAACTTGTTTACCTAATATGTGTTCCATATCTGTTCTTGCTTTCATGCCTATTTCTTTTAGCATTATGCCATTTTTTCCTATGATTATTTTCTTTAGAGATTCTCTATCTACTATTATGTCTATATATACGTTGATTGTTCTTTCATCTTCAGTTATGTCATTTAACAAGCAAGTTACTGAGTGAGGTACTTCATCGTCAGTTAACTCTAGGATTTTTTCTCTTACTATTTCACAAAGTCTAAATTCTAGACTGATTGTTGTTATATCATTATCAGGAAAATATTTTACTGTGTCAGTCAAGTAGTTTTCCATTATTTTTAGTAATCTTTCAGTGTTATCTTTTTTTAGTGCACTGATTGGTACTATTTCAGCAAAAGTATATAAGTCTTTTGTCTCATCTATTCTCTTTATTAATTCTTCATTAGTTAGTTTGTCTATTTTATTTAGTACTAGGATTACAGGTTTTGTAATATTTTTTAATTTATCTATTACAAACATATCTCCTTTTCCTAGTTCACTACTCGCATCAATTACAAGAATTATTGCATCTACATCATCTACACTGTAGTAACTCATTCTATTTAATTTATTTCCTAGTTTATTAATAGGCTTATGTATTCCTGGGGTATCTACAAATACTATTTGTACATTATCAGTTGTATATACTCCTTGAATTAGATTTCTAGTTGTTCCTGGTTTATCGCTAGTTATTGTTATTTTTTCTCCAACTAATTCGTTAATTAGAGTGCTTTTTCCTACATTTGGCCTACCTATTATGCTTATAAATCCACTTCTCATTTTAAATCTTCCTTACTAAAAAATGTGTTCATTATTTCGTTAAATGTTAAAACTTTGCTTTCTCCACTTAGAGTCATTATGTTAAATAGTGCTTTGTTATCAAAGAATTCAAGTATTGTTTGTTTACATATATGACAAGGTGCACATAGATGGTCTATATCTGTCATTAAGTAAAGTGCAGTGAAATCTTTTTCTCCATGTGAAACTGCATTGTTGATTGCATTTCTTTCAGCACATATTGTACCACCGTATGATGCATTTTCTACATTAACTCCTTCGTAGAAATTTCCTTTTTTTGTTTCTACTATACAGGCAAAATGACATCCTGAATAAGGAGCATAACTATTTTTTATTAAACTTATTAATTTTTCTCTCATTGTCTTCCAACTCCATAACTTTTTAGTATTTCTTCTTGCAAACTAAACATTACTTTTTCGTCTTCTGGTTTCATGTGATCATATCCTAATAAATGTAGTAAACCATGAACTGTTAAAAAGCATAATTCTCTTAGAAAAGAATGTCCGTATTCTTTAGCCTGAGAGTGAGTGCGTTCTAGACTTATGTATATTTCTCCTAAATTAGTTAGTCCAATACTAGGGTTTGTTTCGTTATCTAAAAATGCAAAACTAATGACATCTGTTGGTGAATCAACTCCTCTATATTCTTTGTTTATTTCATGAATACGTTTGTTGTCTACTAGTACAATGCTAACTAGAGAATTTTTTATTTTAAGTTTTTTACTAGTTAACTTTATTATGTTTTCTATATCTTTAGTATTAATTTCTTCATTTGTTAAATTTGTTATTTCATAATTCATAATAATTCCTCTTATATTTTGATTATTCCTAGTAAGTATAATACACCGAGTGCTAGTACTAATAATGATAGAAAGTTATAAAATCCATCTTTTTGGAAGAAACTAGGGAGTTTTTTTCTTATAGCGTCTAAGGCTACATATATTAAGAAACCTCCTATACCGCCTATTATATTTAGAATGATATCATCTATGTCAAAACTTCTACCAATGAATTTTTGTACTATTTCAATTGTTAAACTTACTAAAAGTGTTATGCTAAAAATATTTCTTATTTTGTTTACTTTAGTGTAGTAAGTTGCAAAGAAACCGAATGGCATGAAGAGAATTATGTTTCCTACTACTTGTCTATAAAAGTTAGTGCTGCCTACTTGATAACGGAATATTTCTCTAAAAGGTACTAGATTTGTTCCTGGCATATATACGTCTCTACTTGTTACTAGTTCAAATAATAATAAAATGTAAGTGATAAAAAATAATAGTAAGATTTCTTCGTGTAAAATTAATTTTTTGCCACTATTTTTTATGTAGAATATTCTTAATATAATTACAATTACTAAAAAGATTGTTAGTGTGGGCCATGCTCCTTCTAGCAAATCAAATACCGCATTTTTAACCATTTTTATTCTCCTCCAGTGTCTAGGGGTACTACTATTTCTTGACTTTCACCAATATTCTCATAAACCCTATAAAATATTTCTAGTTCTATTTTACTACTATACTTATTAATTTTCAAAACTTTTTTCTCTATTATGTATTCTTCGGGTGAAAGTTTTACATTTATACTCTTGTCTGCACGATGAACGGCTTCTTCGTACGCTTCATCTTCAGTTAAGTTATGAGTTACATATTTATATAGAGTTTTCTTTTCATTCATTATTTTAAAGAATAAATATGGTTTATCTAAAACAGTTGTTGTTTCATTTAGGGACTCGGCTGTTTCATATTTTCCCATTAGAGTTATTTTGTGACCAAAAAAATCCATGTATATGTGATTTACTACCTCACCAGTACTTTCGTATTCAGTATGAGTATATGGTACTGTTATGTTTACTGTGTACCAAACCTCTCCAAATACTTCTCCTTTTGCTTCTACAGTATCTATTACTTCTTCGTTTTTTATTATGTTTCCTGTGATTATTACCTCGCCTTTTTTTACTATTTCATTTATTTCTTTTAGTTTAGTGCCATTTTTAGTTATTATATACATCAGTTGTGCGTCTTTTTTTGCTACTATATCCGTTTTTTTATCTTCGGCTGGTGGGTCGTTTATTACTCTTTCAGTTAGATTAATTACGTAAGTGGTACCTACTCTTTCAATTTCTAACCACTCTAGTGTTGTTTTGTTTTCTTCTAGTATTTTTTCTTTTATTACGTCTAGTTCTTTATTGCTTTTCATGAATTTGTATTTTTCAATGTCATAGTCTTTTAAATATAGTGTTATTACTCTTTTTAGTTCGTTGTTGTTAGTGATTATTTTGATATCGAAGATTACGTTTGATAAAATTAATAATATTATATAAGTTAGTAGAAAGGAGGCAAGTATTATTGCGTGTTTTTTTAAGAATGCTAGAAGACCATTTAGTCCTAGATATCTCACTATTTTTGTACTTTTGTAATACTCTTTGATTAGTTTTAAGTTTTCTTTATTAATTTTAAGTGTTACAATATTTTCTGATACTTGCATGTCTTTAAAAAATATAGAATGTTTTATTAAAAAACTTGTGAGTTTACTGTAATCGACATTTTCAATTTTTATTATAATAAGGTTAGTATTCATCTACTATCACCTTTTTTATGATTCCATTTAACAAAAGTTCTTTTTTATCTAGGCGTATTAATCTAATGTTAGAACCATGAATTTTTACTATTTTTTTATTTATTTTTATAATTGCTTCATCAGTAGTTATATCTACTATGCTTGTGTAATTTAAGACGTGTATGCCGTTTTTTAAGATACTTATACGATAATCTTCACTATTTAGATAAGTGCTTATATTATTTAACACATTTATCACCTAGTAATTTTATGCTTTTTAATTTTATTTTAGAGATATTTTTCCAAAAAGAAAAGAAGCCTTTAGAACTTCTTTATATTCAAAATATAATCATATAAATTTTTATTATCTTCTCTTCATTTCAAGTCTATTTATTTTCATTTCTATTTCTCTTCTCTTATTTTCTTTAGAAAGATTTTCACTTTCTTCAGGAGTTAGATATGAATAATAGTTTGGACTTTTTGCTATATAATTTAGTCCAGTATTATAAAGACTAGATAAATCTTCAAACATCCATGGATTTAGAAAACATAATTCTACGTTAAGTTTTGCCATTTCTTTGTAGAAATCTAAAATAACCCTACACGCTTCATTTTTCTTAAGTCTCCATTCTTTTTTAGATTTTCCAAGATTAGATTTAGTTCTTTCAATAGTGTATCTTTTTCTATCATATGAACAATCACGTCCTTGTACAAAATTCCATGTCATGTGATATTTTTCTTTTGCTTCATTTAATTCTTTTGTGGTATTGTTAAGTTTAGTTTTTAAGTTTGACAATCTTGTTATAATATTGCATCTAGTACCATCTAAGCTTTTAAAATCTGATTTCCTAAATTCATCCATAAATCTATCTATATTTTTTAGTGTTTCTATAAGTACTGGTTTTAAAAATAAAATTTCCATTAATATATTTTCGTTGGCTAGTGTTTGCTTAAAACCATAGGAGTTGAACCTATGATAAATAAAACTATATTCACTTATTTCTTTAATTAATTCTTCATATGCATTATAAACTTTTTCTGTTAAATCATCTGATTTATATTTTTTAGAAGTTATTTCTTTATTCAAGAAAAGAAATCCTTTTGTTAGTTCTTCTAATTCTTCTTTGCCTTCTAATTCTTCTCTACCCTCTTTACTAAAATAAAGATATCTCCCATCTTCTAATTTACCAAGATATAAATTAAATAAAATTTTTAGGTCATTTTCATTTGAAGATAAACTTTTGTAATTTAAATCTTTATCTAAAAAAGCTTTAAAATGTCTAAACGCAGCCTTTCTTCCTTCTTTTTCTCTTTCTAGTTCATATAAAGTCATATGTAAACCCTCCTAAAAAAATTATACTATAGATAAGGCGGAAAAGTCTATGATTTTTAAACTTTAAAATATGGCCTTGAATTGATTTTGTAAAATTATAAAATAATCGTTTGTTTTTATGTTGACAAATAAATGTTTTCTTATTATACTGAATATACTAAAGGAGGCAAATATATGTTTTATGATATGTTTTTAGATGAATTATTATATTTAAGAGAGGAGAAGACTTTAGATGAAAGGCTAAAGCCTGATATTTTTGCAGGATTAGAGCATTATAGTAAGAAAGAAATAAGTAATTTTAAGAATGGAAAAGTTAGTATTTTGAAGAAAGTTAGTGATATTAGCAAGTTTTTTAAAACTAGTAGAAATGTTTTTTCTAATAATGAAAAATTATATTATGGAAAAATTAGTGAAGAGGTTTCTAGAAAAATTAGAAGTATTTTTTCCTATGATTTAAAAGGATTTAATCTTTCTTTGCAAACTCATAACTTAAAGCACATAATGAAAAAACATGGAAACCCCATTATTGAAATTACACGTGGACAAATTAATGTTAATGAGTATGATTTTTATTTGATCCCAAGTATTATAAAAGATTTTGATTTGTTAGAAATTACACATGACAATGAAAATGGTAACAAGTCTTTAAAACTAGAAAAAGTAATAGATAATGTTACCTATCACTTGGTTCTATATATTTCATTTAAAAATCACAATGTTGAGGTAAAGACTTTATATAAAAAGAAATAAAAAAAAGAACTTTGCCACAATGTCACAATGCACAAAGCCCTAGACATAACGTCCTAAACGTGTGTTGTGGTATAAGTTCTTATGTACTCATGATACTATAGATGGGTTCTTATGTCAATTAAAATTGTTTAAGTTTACCACATATTTGTGTAATTACCTTCTTCACCATAGAATTCATCCATTAAAATAATATCAGTGAAATCGCTATCTATTAATTCTTGATAATTAAATGTTCTTACTCTTAATCCAGTTTCATATGATTCACCTACATAAATTGTATTTTTTTCTAAACCTATAATCATTGCAATATGTCCATCGAAACCTATTAAATCTCCAGATTTTATTTTGCCACTTTGCAAAAGTTCTAAAGATACTGGTTCTTTTGGTCTTAAGTCTAATAGTTCATTTTTGATGTAATCAAAATCCCCTGCTCCTACATCTTTTATATCGTAGCCTGCATTGTATAATGCCCAGGTAATAAAACCGCTACAATTAAATCCGTTGTCCATGTATTTATTATAATGTACACTTAATAAACTGCATCCCCACATTTTTGGTCCACTTGCTGTACTTGCTGTGATACTATCATATTTACTTTCGGCTATATATAAACCTTTGTGGTAATATCTTCCTTCTCCATCTACATGCAAAATATTTGAATGATTTTCGAGTCTTCCGTTTTCATTAAAATATTTAAGTCCACTTTTAAATTCTAATATTAAAAATCTTGCTGCATTTAATGCACCAGCCCTTGTGTGATAGCCCCCTTCATTTATTCTACTTTCTAAAATTTCTTCTAGAATTGTAGTTTCTTCTTCAGTATATTCTCCACATTTTATATAAGGTTTATCATTATTAATTTCTTTTTTTGTTATAAGACTTGTAACTATTACTTCTATATTTATCTCTTCTTTTTTACTTGTCGTTACTTTTAGAGTTGTAACTCCTTCTTTTAGTCCTTTTATTATATTTTTATTTACGTTTAAGATTTTTTTGTCACTGCTTTTATAACTCAAGTGAATTTCTTCATCAAACTCATCTTTAGTTACTGTCGGTAAAGTTTTTTCATCATAAGTTGCTAAATATATTTTTTCATCACTATCTAAACTTAGTAAAATTGGAACTTCATCTATTTCGGTTTCGTTATAATCCTCATTAAAAACTGCACATCCACATAGGGTTAAAGTAATTAATACTAGTAATACTTTTTTCATTGAGCCTCCCTATCATAATGAAAATTATACATTAATTTAGTCAAAAAGAAAAGAGCAAAAATTATGAGATTTTTTTACTCTAAGTCAGTTCTACTCAAGATTCCTGCTGGAGTTTTTCTTAGTGTTGTGAATACTGGAAGTAAACCAAATAGTAAGTTAAATCCTAGTATTAAAACTAAACTTATTAAAACTACTAGTGGATTCATTGTTATAGTATTAGAAAGAAGACTAATAGTAGAAAGTTGTTTTAATATATATGACATTAAAATTAATCCTGGAGTACTTGCTAATATTGTTATTGCAAGTATTTCTCCACTAAACATTTTATATATGTCTAGTTTTTTTAGACCAATTGCTCTTAATATTCCTACTTCTTTTATTCTCGATAAGAAACTTGAACGTATCATTAAATAAATTTCAATTAATGATATTATTAGTATTACACCACTAAATATTATTTTTGATATAACACTATCTTTTATACCTCTTATGTAGTCGTCTTTTGCTCTTTGGTAGGAGTCCTGTATATTTACTCCTTCGTTTTGATAATGTTCTAAAGCATGATTTTTATCTTTAACATAGAGCATTAAATCTGTTTTCTTAGAAATTAAATTATATTTTATAGTTTTTTCATTTACTAAATATTCGCTTAATCCTGTGTTACTATGATAATAACCTACTACTTTTAATTTAGTGTCGTTTACTTTTTCTTCTAGAGTATCTCCTATTTTGTAAACTTCACTTAAGTTTTCATTTATTATTGTTTCATAATCGTTTAATGGAAAAGTTCCTTTTGTAAGTGATATTTCATTTTCTCTTAATTTGTAGTCTTGAATTCTTTTTTCTTCTGTATTAACAGAATCGTAATAGAAATAACCACTCGTGTCTGTACTTGAATTATTTATTATAGTAATAAATTCACTTTCATACGAATAGATGCTAGGACTACCTAAATCTACTATTCCAACGATTTTGTATTCTTTTAATTCACTAATGTTTACGTTCTTATTTAAAAATTCATTAATATTCAAGTAACCTGCCATTTTAGCATCACTATTATTTATTACATTACCTAGAACTTTTTTGTCTACTACAATTTCATTTGCATTAGTAGGCATTTTACCATTAATTATATCATCTTGTGTAATCATATTTATACTACCAAGAGAACCTTTTAAAGTTGCCTCTACCCCATCAGTTTGAAAGTAATCATCTAACTTAGCAGTCATATTTATTACACTATCTCCTGGAATTACATAATTTATGCCTTCATACAAATTATAAGAATTAAATTCATCTAGTGTGATTTGGTTGTCTTTAATTACAAGATAGTTTTTATTATATTTTATAAAGTCTTCATCTTTTATATCAATTGATGCGAGGATTGAAGAAACTGCAAAAACTATAAACATAGAGGAAGCAAAGAAACCGAGTAATAATAATTTTTTTATTATTCCATAACTAAATACTTTTTTGAATCCACTTTTTAAAAGAGTAAATGGATTATATATACTAATGTACTTAAGTTTTATATCTTTATTTACGATTTCCTCAAAATTAAAATTGTAATCTTCATAAATGCTTTTAGATATTTTTTTGTAATGGTCATCTACTAATTCTATAACACTATCTTCACCTAGAACTTCTATTTTTCTTGTATCATCTGTTTCGATATAGATATTTCCGTTTTTTACTACAATGTTAATTTTTAATTTCTCATTTTCATCATTGTAATAATCAATACTTAAATTCTTTTCTTTTATATTTATTTTATTTTTTATATCTTTTAGATAAATTTTTCCATCCATTTTGTAGTCTAAGTCATCATTATGAATGTTTTCTTTATCACTAATTATAGTTCCATCTTTTATGCTTATTATTCTTGAAGCATAGAATTCTGCAATTTCTTTTTCATGAGTTACAAGTATTACTAATCTATCTTTGCTTATAGATTTTATTATGTTCATTACTTCGATTGTGTTACGGCTATCTAAATTACCTGTAGGTTCATCTGCTATTATGATGCTAGGGTTTTTAACTATTGCACGAGCGATTCCTACTCTTTGTCTTTCTCCACCACTAAGCATTCCAGCGTATCTATTTCTATATCTATACATTCCAACACTCTCTAATACATAATAAACTCGTTTTTTAATTTCCTCTTTGTCTTTTATTCCATTCATTCTAAGAACAATAGCAACATTATCAAATACACTCATGTTGTTAAGTAAGTTATAGTCTTGGAAAATATATCCTACATTAAGGCTTCTTATTTCATCTAACTTTCTTACACTTTTTTTAGTGATTCTTTCATTATTTATATAGATACTTCCACTATTTACTTTATCTAGCCCACCAATTGAGTTTAGAAGTGTTGTTTTTCCACAACCTGAGGGACCAAGTAATGCTACAAGTCCCTTGTCACCTAGTTCAAGAGAGGTATTGTTTATTACATGAATTTCATTCTTTTTGTGGCGATTAAAATATTTATTTACATTAGTTAATTTTATCATTTTTACACCTCTTCCTTGTACGTGCTTATGGCAGATTTTTTAAATAATTTACTTGCATATCTTGTACTTGTTAAGTAACTCATTAAGAATAGAATCAAATATATTATTATATATTCTTTTATTCCTAAGAATGATGATAATTCTTTAATGTAATTAAAATTTAGCATTTCAGTTTTTACTAATATGATTAGAGATATAAATATTAAATATGCAATATTAGTGATTGTATTTAATTCTATGTCTAATAAATTTTTAGCAGTATGACTACTTGAACCTAGCATTCTAATTGTACTAAAGTAAATATTTCTTGATTTTAGTATTAGTTTTATTACGAAATAAGATATAAAGAATAATACGATTATTAATAAGGATAATACTATTACTTTTGCTATTCTTACTATTTGGGTAGTGAATTCTTCTACTTTTCCATCTAATAAATAGAATGTGTCATATCCTAAATTTTTTAGTTCGCTTTCTGTGTTTCTTGCAACTTTGTCATCTTTTACGAAGAGGCTAGCTTGATAGTTTTCTCCACTAAACAAAGACTTGTAGTCAGCTTCGTTTATAAATACTGCTCCATTATAGTTCTCGTAGTCCATCCCTGTTAGTTTCTTTATGGTATCAATATTGTACTCTTTGTCTATTTTTAGATTTAAAACTTTTTCATAATATTTATTTTTTGATGTGATTACCATATTTTCGTTTATGCAGTTACTATTTTTACAGTTAAATGTTTTGTCTATTGAAATGAGTGCTAATCCTTTAGGTACAAGTGGAGTTGGGACTAATGAGTTTGAGTTATCGTAAGGGTAAGACTCATAAGTAGTACTAGCGTAAGTATAAGTAGTAGTGTTTCTCACTCTATATAAACTTTCTTTTATTTTTTCTAATAAGGAATTACTACCATATACTGTTACATCATAGCCATCAGTTTTATAACGTATTCCTACTACTTTTAATTTGTAAGGTAAACCCGTAGTATAGTCTATCAATTCATCCATTTGAAAGTCTTTGTCTAATATTTCATCTAACATATGAGAAAACATCCAATCATCTTCATTTGCAAGGATTACAATTTCATTCTCACTTTCAGGAAGTCTTCCTTTATCTAGACTACCATTTATCATATCTATACTTGTAATAGAACCATATAGATAAGTACTCTCGTTATATAGGGACATTTCATTATCGTATAAGGTATCATCTTTTAAGATATAATCTATGTTTTCTAAAGCACTAATTCTAGAATAGTCTTCTTCTGTAAATGGAGTGTTATCTTTTTTCTTTAGAATTATTCTTTTGTCCATGTTCTCACTACTAAAGTAATTATTGTACACTTCCTTGGCAGCATTATATTCAGCACTTTGAAACGATGAGTAAGTTCCTGCAACTGCAAATACAATAAATAAATATACTAGAAGCATAAGTAAGAATTTTGGAACTATATTGAATGTATTTCTTATTCCAAGACGAAGACGACTAGCTAAACTAGTTTCTTTGTAAGTAGCCTGTTCTACTTCTTTTGTAATATTTGCTTCTTTTATTTTTAAGTCTTCTATTACTCTTCCATCATGCATTGTGATTTTTCTTGTTACATACTCTTCTACTTGGTCATAATTGTGAGTTACAACTATGACTAATTTATTTTTGCTTATTTCACTTAAGAGTTTTAATACACTTTCAGCACTTTTACTGTCTAGGTTACCAGTTGGCTCATCTGCTATTATTACAGGAGTATCTTTTGCTAGACATCTTGCAATTGCTACTCTTTGTTTTTGTCCACCTGATAATTTAGATACTTTTGTATTTTTATATTTTAATAATCCTACACTTTTAATTATATCTAATACCTTACTTTTGATATCTTTCTTTTTATAACCATTTATAAGTAAGACTAATTCTACATTTTGATATACAGTGTAACTAGCAACTAGATTAAAGTTTTGAAATATGTTTCCAATGTACTTTTTTCTATATATTTCATAATCTTTTTCAGTATAGTGACTTGTTTCTTCACCATTAATATAAAGTTCTCCTTCTTCATAAGTGTCAAGACCACTTATGACATTTAGTAATGTACTTTTACCAGAGCCACTTTCTCCAGTGATTGCTACAAATTCTCCAATTTGAAAGTCGAGGCTTACTTTTGTAAACCCAGTTGCGACCATTCCTTTGGAGTAATAAAACTTAGAAACTTTTTTTAGTTTTAACATATATTCTTCTCCTTTTCGTGTAATACAATACTCTAATACAAACTTACATAAAACCAATTTTGAGTTGCAATTATGTATATTTTTAGTTTACTTTTATTATATCATTAATAGTTTCTTCTTTTTTGTTTATTATAAGTTATTTACATAGAAAAAGTGTCATTTATGTAAGACACTTCGTTTTAGTAATTAAATATTACAGTTAATTTCAAAATAATCAATTATATTTGAATTTTTTATTTCTTTCTTTTTTACACCACTATCACTACTAAGGTTTATTCCATAAGCATCAGATGCTATTTTTAAATTTAGCACTTCTCCATACGCATCTACTGTAATGTCATAGTATAAATTATCTTCATTTTCTAGTTCTAGTGAGTTTGTGGTTGTATCTAATCCTTTACAAAATCTTTTATTATAGTCTCCATTACTTGAACGATAAATATATGTAGTGTAAGCACTTTTAAAGATTTCTAAAGACTCATCTATAAAGAGTGATTTTTTAGATTCTCCAAATACTCCTAAAACATTTGGAATTACTAAGAGCATTATTATTCCTAGCAAGGCTATTACTGCTAGTAATTCTACAAGTGTGAATCCTTTTTTATTGTTCATTGTTTTCTCCTTTTAGTTTTACAATAGTTATTCCATCGTTAAAGTTATCAGTTTTAAAACTTAGAATTCTTTTATCAGTACGAAGATACTCATGTGTAGTGTTTTTTAATGCTCCTGTTCCTTTTCCGTGAATTATTACAAAGCAATTGTTTTTAAGTTTTATATTATCGTTAATAAATTCTTTAACTTTAACTATAGCACTTATTTTATCTAATCCATGTAAATCAACACTTGGATAAATTGCTATAAATGGATTATCTATTTTTCTCATATATTTTATATACCTCTTCTACATCAGGAATACTGTTTGATGCTCCTACTTTTTTTACTGACATTCCTGCAGCAATGTTTGCTATTTTTAAGCATTTTTCTAGTGGTAAGTTTTTAGTTAAGCCATATACAAATGCTCCGTGGAATATGTCTCCAGCACCAGTTGTGTCTTTTGCAAATACTTTTAGGCCACTCATCATTTTGATTTTATCATCTACTTTATATAGGCAGCCTTTTTCTTCTTGGGTAACTATTATTTGGCCTTTATATAAATCGTTTAATTTATTTAGAACGACTTTTAGACTGTCAGGTTCTGCATAGTTAATTCTTTCTCTTGTTACCATTTCTGCAAATTCTTTAGAGCATATGACATAATCACTTACTTCACATAGTTTAGTTACATCATCAGTTACTTTCCCTGCATCCATCACTTTTATTGCATTTGGATATTTTCTAATTGCTTCTGCACATAGTTCAAAGTGTTCCCCATCCATTAATAATATATCTGGTGTAAAATTAAAATCTCTTGGTGGTAAACCATGAATTTCTGGGATAACATTAAATAATGTGCGAGATGCATTAAATTTATTTATTAATATAAAAGTCTTTGTGGTTTCCACATTATCAAGTTTAATTAAATACTCATCATTTACGTTTCTTCTTTTTAATTCTTCTCTAATTTTCTGTCCATAGAGGTCATTACCTATAATTCCAGTAAAATATACATCTACATCCCACCAACCTAGAAGTAATGCAGCAGTTAGTGCTGGTCCTCCAGGACATTCTACTTTTTCTTTTAAACGATTTTTTGTGTTTTCTTTAGGAAAACCTTCTAATAACATACTTATATCATAACTTGCATGTCCGATACATAAAACTTTCATACTTTACCTTCCTATTCTCTTGTTTCATTATAACATAGCGAAATTTAAAAATATAGATTAACTTGTATATTTTCTTTTATTTTAATTTAGTATTTTATTTAATATAGAATTCATTATATATATTTTGTCTTCAGGTATAAAAATTCTACTACCTTCTATTTTTAAGAATCCTTCTTTTAATAGTTCTTTTATGTTAAATTCATCTTGAATGTTAGTTTTAAATTTTTTGAAAAAAGCAAGAATATCTATTCCTTCTAGTTTTCTAAGTCCTAGTATTATCTCGTTTTCCATATCTTCTCTTTTAGATACAACAAACTCATTAAATCTAAATTTGTTAGTAAGATATGTGTTAAAACTTCTTGTGTTCTCATATCTTAATTCACCTAAAAAACCATGAGCACCTAGTCCAAAGCCATAATATTCTTCATTGTTCCAATAGTTTAGGTTATGCTTACTTTCATACCCAGGACGAGCAAAGTTACTTAGTTCATAGTGATTATAACCGTTGTGTTTTAATTCTTTAGTAATGTATGCGTACATTTTGTAGTCTTTATCTTCATCAATAGGTGTTACTTTATTTATTCCTAAGACTGTGTTTTCTTCAATTATTAGACTATATGTACTAATGTGAGGTATATCTAATTTTAATACTGATTTAATGTCTTGTTTTAAAACTCTAAATGTTTCTATTGGAAGAGCATATATTAAATCAACACTTATGTTAGTGAAATATTTTTTTGTTAAGTCAATATTTTCTATGATTTGTTTTTTGTCATGTTTTCTATTTAAATATTTCAAGTTAAATTGATTGAAACTCTCTACTCCTATACTTATTCTATTAACACCATAACTTTTTAGCATTTCTAGTTTTTCTTTATTTATATCATTTACATTCATTTCAAAAGTAAATTCAATAGAGTCTTCTTTTTTAAATATTTTAGTAAGTTCTAGTAATGTTTTTAAATTAGTCATGCTTAAAACACTAGGAGTACCTCCTCCTATATAAAGTGTTTTAATTTGTTCGTTATCATAATATTCTTTTATTTCTTTTTCTAGATGTTTAAGGTACTCACTTGCCCAGACTTCGTCATGTAAGAATTTACAAAAATCACAATAACTACAAATACTGTTACAAAATGGAATATGTATATATACACTTTTCATATAATCACTAGTTTTATTATAATATATTAGCCAATTTTTTACAATTTTTTTATTATTTTTGTTAATCCTTGTGTTTTTTGTGAAATTTTGCTTGCATTATCATATAATTTATTATAAAATGAAGTAGGTTTCTTATGAAGAAACGGGCTTGTAGCTCAGCTGGTTAGAGCGTGCGTCTGATAAGCGCAAGGTCGATGGTTCAAGTCCATTCAGGCCCACCATTAAATAATGGCCGGTTGGTGAAATGGTTAACACACACGCCTTTCACGCGTGCATTCACGGGTTCAAATCCCGTACCGGTCACCAA
>CAYWED010000025.1:0-17931 GCA_964457135.1 uncultured Muribaculaceae bacterium | reverse complement strand
ATATGTGCATAAATATTAATTGACAAATAATATTCTATAGTTTATAATCAGTTACGTCAAGAGAAAAAAGTTGGGAGGCGTGCATTTATGAAAAAAACACCAGTAGTAAAAAAGAATAATACTAAAATTAAAAAGCAAGGTTTTTTGTCTAGAAGTAAAAATATAATTAAAAGTAGAAGACAAAAAGGAAGAAAAAACTTAACAAATAAATAACTGCTTGTTTATAAGTAGTTTTTTTGTATAAAGGAAAGTGGAAAAAATATTTTCAAAACAAGAAATTAATAGTCTTGAAGAAAGTATAGCAATTATCTATATGACCAATAATGTAGATAATCAAATAAGAGATAACATCGAACATTCTTATTATAGTATATAGTATTATAATAAAATACTGCAAGAAGTGCTTAAACTTGAAGAAAGACCCAAACGAATTATTGACATAGGGTCAAATCTTAACCAATTTGGTTATCTATTTGCTAATGTTGGTATCGAATATATATGTATTGATAATAGTACAGGAAGATATACAAAACCAATTCAAAATGATATGATTAAATTTATAAATGCGTCTTATAATGATGTAAAAGAAGAATTTAAAGAAGATGTAATAATAAGCAGTTTATGTGTTGGTTGTCATATACCTATAGATGATGTAGATGCAAAAATATTAATAATAAGTGATTTAGATGAAAATAAACAACCAGTAGCAAAAGTGATTAGAAAAGAAAATATAAATAAAAGATAATAAAACATGACATTATGTTAAGTTCAAAAGGAGCCAAATATGAATAAAAAATATATAATAAGGAAAAATGAAGAAATTTCATACATAGTTAAAAATGGTAAAAAGAAAGTTAGTAAATTTTATATTATATATAATATAGAAAGCGATACTACTTATAACATGTACTGCATTAGTGTTAGCAAAAAACTTGGCAAGGCTCACCTACGTAATAAAATGAAACGTCGAATAAAAGATATACTTATGAAAAATAAAATGGAATTAAATAGAAAGTATGTTATAATATTAAAGAAAGAGGCAGTAAGTGCTTCTTATAGTGAATTAGAGGATAATTTAATCAAACAAATAAAAGGAGAAAATTAATGAAACAATTAAAAAAAGCAGTATTAATAACACTAATTGCATTAACATTGACAACAGGCTGTGCAAAAGCTTTTAGAGATGAAGATACAAAAAAATCATACACTGAAAACATACTATGTAAGCCAACAAATGAAGAATCACTAAGTGCTTATAAAAAACACTATACAGAAGAAAAAGAAATATTTTTTGAAGAAGGAACAAAAACTAGTGATATAGTAGAAACAATAAAAAGTAAATCTTCAGAAATAACAGATGAAGAAATTTCAAACAAAGTATCTGAATTAAATCTAGATTTAGAAGCAGTTATTTCATATGAAGACGCTAAAAAATTATCAGAATCTTTCGGTTATAACATAAAGAACACAACACCTATAGATGACTTACCTGACTGTGAAAAACTAAAAGTAACATCAGGTGGCTATGAAGGTTTGTGGACTAGTATTTTCGTAAAACCATTAGCATGGTTAATAGTAAAAGTAGGACTACTTGTTAAAAACTATGGTGTATCAATTATACTATTAGGAATAATATTAAGATTATTAGTTCTACCCCTAAGCAAGCAAACACTTGATATGAGCGAAAATATGAAAAAAGCCAATCCCGAATTACAAAGACTAGAAAAAAAATACGCTAATCGTCAAGACCAAGAATCATTATTAAAGAAAAATCAAGAAATGTTAATGATTTATAAAAAATATAATATAAAGCCTTTTTCAGGTTGTTTAGTTTCTTTAATACAATTACCATTATTCTTCGCATTTTTAGAAGCAATACAAAGAATACCAGCAATTCTTGAAGAACATATATTATGTTTTGACTTAGGAACAACACCATGGCTCGCAATAACTAGTGGAAAATATTATTATATAATTATCGTAATTGCAATTGCCTCAGCAACATACTTTTCATTTAAAAATACAAGCACTGCTGGAGTAAGTGAAGAACAAGCAGTCCAAACAAAATTTATGACTAAAATGATGGTAATCTTCATAACAATAATGTCATTTTCATTAAATGTAGGAATTGGATTATATTGGTTCTCAACAAGTGCATTTGCAATATTCCAAAACTGGATATTAAAGAAAATAAGAAATAAAAAAGAGAAGTAAGGATGTGAGTTTGTGGAAAAATATGTTTATAAAGGAAAGAATAAAGAGGCTCTATTAAAGTTAGCTTGTGAAGAACTAAACTGTAATCTAGAAGATATCATATACAAAGTAAGTGAAGAAAAAGTTGGACTTTTTCAAGGTAAAAAAATGATAGTAGAAATTGTTAAGATGGAAGACATTGCTAATCTTGGAAAAAATATAATAGAAAACCTACTAAATGGCTTAGGTCTAGAAGGAAACATCGAAAAGAAAATAAGAGAAAATGGAATAACTTATAATATTCATTCAAATAACAATGGTATCTTAATCGGCAAAAGAGGAAAAATATTAAGCTCTATTCAAACTTTTATAAGCAAAAGTTTAAGTAGTCAAGTTGGACTAAATATAAGAGTAATAATTGATATAGAAGACTACAAAGAAAAACAAAATTACTATCTAGAAAGAGATGTTAAAAAAATAGCAAGAGAAGTAACCCTTTCTAAAGTTCCAGTTAAACTTGACCCAATGAATTCATATGAAAGAAGAATAGTACACAATGCACTTACAAAATTTGATTACATCGAAACAATAAGTGAAGGTGAAGAACCAAATCGTTGTGTAGTTATAAAATATAAAGAAAAAAATAAAGATTAGACTTCATAAAGAAGTCTTTTAAAATGAATTATTTTCCAAAAAATGTCCATATTTCCCGGGAAATAGGACAAATAATTTACAACCATTACTTTACGTGGTATAATTGTTCGCGGGATGGAGGAGATGAAGATGGAAGATACAATCGCAGCAATTTCAACAGCCGTAGGAGCCAGTGCAATCAACATAATTAAAGTAAGTGGAACTAAGTCTTTAGAGATTGTAAACAAAATATTTAAAGGTGTAGACTTGACAAAAGTTGCTACCTACACAATCCACTATGGCTACATTATAAATAATGAAGAAAAAATAGATGAGGTATTAGTATCAGTATTTTTATCTCCTAAAACTTATACAGGTGAAGATGTTGTAGAAATAAATTGTCATGGAGGAATAGCCTGCACAAATAAAATTTTGGAATTAGTTCTAAACAACGGGGCAAGACTTGCTGAGCCTGGAGAATTTATAAAACGTGCATTCTTAAATGGAAAAAAAGATTTATTAGAGGTAGAATCTATTGGTGATTTAATAATGGCAGAAACCGAAAATAAAAGAAAAATGAGTATGAAAGGTGTTACAGGAGAATTATCAAAATTAATAAAAAACCTAAAAAGCAAATTACTAAACATAATAGCCAACATAGAAGTAAACATTGATTATCCAGAATATGAAGACGCAATTGTATATACTAACGAATTATTAAAAACAAACATTGAAGAAATACAAGAAGAACTAACCAAAATCTTAAAAGAAAGTGAAAAAGGTAGTCTAATCAAAAATGGATTAACTATAGGCCTTATAGGTAAACCAAATGTTGGAAAAAGCAGTTTATTGAATAAATTATTAAATGAAGAAAAAGCAATAGTTACAGACATAGAAGGAACAACTAGAGATATAGTAGAAGGAAAAATTCTTCTTAATGGGATTACACTAAACCTAATAGATACAGCAGGAATAAGAAAAACCGAAAACGTAGTAGAAAAAATAGGTGTAGAAAAAAGTAAAAAAATAATAAACGAATCTAACTTAATTATTGCAATATTTGATGGAAGCAAACCATTAGCAAATGAAGACTTTGAAATAATTGAACAAATTAAAGACAAAAAAGTAATTGGAGTAGTTAATAAAAAAGACTTACCACAAGAAATAGACCTTACTAAACTTAAAAACTTTAAAATAATACACACATCAATTATAAATAATGAAGGTATAAATGAAATATTAGAAAGCATTACTGAATTATTTAATTTAAATGAACTAGACTCAGGAGACTACACATACCTTTCAAATGCAAGACAAATTTCACTTATAAAGGAATGTACAAAACTAACCGAAGAAATTCATGAAGCAAACGAAAACAAAGTCGAGGTAGACTTAATCCAAATAGATTTGCAAAGATTATATGAATTACTTGGAGAAATTATAGGAGATACTCACAAAGACGAATTGCTAGATGAAATATTCAGTAAATTTTGCTTAGGAAAATAAAAAGCAATTAGAAAGAAGTGATAAAAATGTATGATGTTATAGTAATTGGAGGAGGCCATGCTGGATGTGAAGCATCTCTCGCATGTGCAAGGCTAGGCCACAAGACTCTATTAATAACTGGAAACTTAAATAACATAGCAGATATGCCATGTAACCCATCAATTGGTGGTTCAGCAAAAGGTATAGTTGTAAGAGAAATAGATGCCCTCGGAGGTGTCATGGGAGAAATTGCTGATAAGTCTCACTTACAAATCAAAATGTTAAACAGTAAAAAAGGTCCAGGAGTAAGAAGCCTAAGATGCCAAGCAGACAAAACAAAATATCCAGAAAATATGTTAAAGACTTTAAAGTTTACTGAAAATCTAGAATTAAAAGAAGACTTAGTTAAAGAACTTATTATAGAAAATGACACTGTAAAAGGATTAATAACTGAATCTAATGAAACAATTTATACAAAAAAAATAATTATAACTACTGGAGTATATCTAAATTCAGACATACTGCGAGGCCACAACAAAGTTAAAGGTGGACCTCACGGAGAAAAACCTTCCTTATATTTAAGCGATTCACTCCAAGCTCATGGTCTAAAAATGAGAAGACTAAAAACTGGAACACCTCCTAGAGTATTAAAAAGCACTATTGATTATGACGAATGTAGCGAAGAAAAAGGAGACAATGAATTATTAAGTTTTAGTAATTTCTATAAACCAAATTATGATATAGAGAGTCAGGAGTCTTGTTATCTAACATACACAAATGAAACAACACATAAAATCATACTAGACAACCTAGAAAAATGTGCTCTTTATAGTGGTCTTATAAAAGGAATAGGTCCAAGATATTGCCCATCAGTAGAAGATAAAATAGTAAAATTTAGAGATAAAGATAGACATCAAATCTTCCTAGAGCCCGAGCGTGAAAACGGAGAAGAAATTTATGTAGGTGGATTTTCAACAACCATGCCAGAAGAACTACAAGAACAGTTGATTCACTCAATGGAAGGCTTACATAATGCAAAAATAGTTAAATATGGATATGCCATAGAATATGACGCAATTGATTCAACTGAATTACAAATGACTTTAGAAAGTAAAAAAATAAAAGGATTATATTCAGCAGGTCAAATAAATGGAACAAGTGGATACGAAGAAGCAGCTGCCCAAGGATTAATCGCAGGAATAAATGCATCTCTTAGCCTAGAAAACAAGGAACCTCTAATCCTAAAAAGAAATGAAGCATACATTGGAGTCCTAATTGACGACTTAATAAATAAAGGTATCACCGAGCCTTATAGATTACTTACATCTCGTGCTGAATTTCGCTTACTCCTAAGACATGATAATGCAGATATAAGACTTACTGAAAAAGGAAGAAAAATAGGTCTAATAAATGATGAAAAATGGCAAATATTCCAAAGTAAACTAAAAAACATCAAAGAAATAGAAGAAACTTTAAAAGATAAAAAAATCGAGCCAACAAAAGAAAATAATGAGTACTTAACTAGTATTGGTTCAAGTCAAATACAAGGAAAAATTTCCGGATTAGACTTACTTAAAAGACCTGAAATAAAAATGAATGACATTGAACACTTATTAAATGAAACTTTTGATGAACAAGCCGCATACCAAGTAGAAATAAATATAAAATATAAAGGTTACATAGATAAGACTGAAAAAGAAGTAGAAAAAATGCTAAACTTAGAAAAGAAACAAATACCTGAAAATATTGACTATAGCAAAGTAAGAAATATTGCCACAGAAGCAAAGCAAAAATTAGAAAGTGTAAGACCACTAACAATTGGTCAAGCATCTAGAGTAAGTGGAGTAAATCCAAGTGATATAACAATGTTACTAGTATATCTTAAAAAGGAATTTCCATATGAATAAAGAAGAATTTATAAAATACCTAAGTAACTTAAATATAAACATCACACCTGAACAACTACATTCTTTTGAAAACTATAAAGATTTATTAAAAGAATACAATAAAAAATTTAATTTAACTAGCATCTTAGAAGATGAACAAATTTATCTAAAACATTTTTACGACTCACTTTGCTTAATGAAAATAGATGAGTTAAAAACCAGTGAAAATTTGCTAGACATTGGAACAGGTGCAGGATTTCCTGGAATACCACTTGCAATTATAAATCCAAATTTAAAAATCACACTAGTAGAATCTAATGGAAAAAAATGTGGTTTCCTTGAGTTAATAAAAGCAAAGTTAAATCTAACAAATATAGAAATCATTAATTCTCGTGCCGAAGAATATACAAAAGTTAATAGAGAAAAATTTGATATAGTAACCTCACGTGCAGTAGCACATCTAAATATACTTTTAGAACTTGAAATACCTGCTTTAAAAATAAATGGTTACTTTCTTCCATTAAAATCAAATCTTGATGAAGAATTAAAAGAATCAAATAAAAAACTTCAACTATTAGGTGGAGATTTAATAGAAAAAATAGAATACACTCTTCCAATAGAAAACTCAAAAAGAACAATTCTTAAAATAAAGAAAACAACTAAAACACCACAAGAATACCCTAGAGTTTATAATAAAATCTTAAAAGAAATTAATCAAAAAAAGGAAACTAAAAT
Source organism: uncultured Muribaculaceae bacterium (assembly GCA_964457135.1). Lineage (GTDB taxonomy): Bacteria > Bacillota_I > Bacilli_A > RF39 > UBA660 > MGBC139354. Next base: position 10,999 of record CAYWED010000025.1, on the reverse strand, counting down.
ATGAATTGTAAAAAACATAACTTTCCACTAATTGATGGAATTTGCCCTATATGTGAACAAGACTCAAAGCAACTTAAAGCAAGAAAAAGAAGGCTAATAATCTCATTCTTAATATGTGTTTTAATTATAATTTTGGATAGTCTAGGGCTTATTAGAAGAAATGCCTACCCTACTATAAAAACAAATGAAATAATAATAAAGTTTATATTTGATTTAATATATTATGTTCCAATTATAACATTAATCTTTATCATTTGTAATTCATACAAAAAATATCCAAAAGAAAAACTTTTTAAGTACACTTTAATCTTTTTAATTATAATATTTATATTTGTATTTTTAAAAGCCTTATGGCCTTGGGGCTCACAACTTTTATAGTTTTTACTTTTAACAAAATTTCACGTTTCTATTGTTGAAACACAAAAACTATGCTATTCTAAAGAAAATTAAGGAGGTATAACTATGAGTAAATTTTGCTCAAATTGTGGTAAAGAATTAAATGAAGAACAAGATATATGCTTAAACTGTGGACAAATGGTAAAGAAAAGTCCACGAGAAAATAACCAAATGAATACTACTAACGGACTTGCTATAGCAGGCTTTGTATTATCAATAATTGGCTTTGTGTTATCTATATTTATAGTTGGAATATTCTTTTGTATCGTAGGATTAGTACTATCTATAATAGGCTTAACAAAAACAAAATCACTTAATGGTTCAGGAAAAGGTTTAGCCATTTCTGGTATAATTATCAACTCTATAGTTATCGTAATATTCTCATTCTTAATAATATTTGGTTTTGCAATATGGACTGAAATCGAAGAAACAACAGTACAACATACTTGTAACACATATGGTTCTAATTATAAAGCAGTACAAGGACATGAAATTATAGGTAGTTATGATGAAGATGATTGGTATTGTTGTAAAGCAGGAAAAACATATAGTATAAGAAATTGTTATAGAGCAGATTAATCTAAGCACTTATTAGTGTTTTTTTCTTTTTAAATAATGCCCTACTCTAAAATAATAAAAATAATCTTCAAATGCACTTGAAAAAAAACAAAAAATACTATAAAATTAAAAATAAGAATAAAGAATAGGGGCTGTTAAGTATGAACCGTGAAAATGAAATAATTAATGTAAGAATTGATGAGATAATACCAAATAGGTTTCAACCAAGATTAGCATTCAATGAAAATGAATTAAAGGAACTATCTGAATCAATAAAAACTCATGGAATAATTCAACCATTAGTACTAAGGAGAATTGGCGATAAATTTGAAATAATCGCTGGAGAAAGAAGATATAAAGCATCAGTTATGGCAGGACTTACAACTGTACCTGCTATAATCATGAACATAGATGATAAACAAAGTGCAGAAGTTGCAGTAGTTGAAAACTTACAAAGAAAAGATTTAACTGCTATAGAAGAAGCCCAATCATACAAAAAAATACTTGATATGGGTTATTTAACACAAGAAGAATTGGCTGCAAGAATGGGTGTTGCACAACCTACTGTCGCTAACAAATTAAGATTATTAAACCTAACTGAACCTGTTCAACAAGCATTACTAAGAAATCAAATAAGCGAGCGTCATGCAAGGAGTTTACTACAAATACCAGATGAAAGCATACAAGTTAATATGTTAAAAAGAATAATAAGTGAAAGACTTACAGTAAGACAAACTGATGAAGAAATAGGAAAAATATTAGGAAGAGCACCAATAACAAGTGCACCTATATCAAGCCCTACTACACCAAATTCACCAGTTACACCTACTAGCCCAGTAGGACCTACTCCAGTTGCTCCAAGAGAACCCGTAGCGCCAGTAACCCCTACAGTTAACACACCTACACAACCATCTCCAGCACCAACATCTAATATATTCACAAATGCAATGAATGCTGGAAATACTAATGCTTTTGACGTAAATGTAGATAAAATAAAAACAGAATCACAAGACATAATAAAAGAACACGTTCCAAGTGATATAAATATGCTATTAAGAAAAGAAGGAGACGAAGAAACAGGAAATACATCTCCAGTAGCCCCAACAAAGAAAATTTCACTAGAAGATGAGGTAGCAAATGTAGATATGGGTAGTATTGTTAAACCAGAGTCATTAGCAATAAATCCATTCCAAGAAGTTGAACCTGAAATCATGAACTTCGAAATGCCAGCAAAACAACCAACACCAGAGCCAGTTACACCTAGAAACAGTTTAATAGATGAATTTAGACAACAACAAACTTATAGAGAACCAGTTAATACACCTACTGCACCAGAATCAAGTAGTAAAAGCCTAGCATCAGCTATCAACATGGCAAGAGATGAATCTAAAAAAATAGAGTCTCTAGGATTTAACGTTGACACTGAAGAATTTGATTTTGAAGACATGTATCAAATAATAATAAAAATAAAAAAATAAAACTCCAACTTTACGGAGTTTTTTGTATATAAGGATTATTACTACCTATAACATACTCAGGCTCTGTTCCTCTAATATAATATAAAGCATCTTTAATAGACAAATCAGTAGTACTACCATTAATAGGATTAACAATAGTAGCAGTAACACCTTTAGGAATTGAATACCACGTTTCTTCTTTATCTTCTAAAAACGCTTCTATTGTTCTAGCCCAAATGCGCTTTGTAATCTTTGAAGAAACAACATCAACATCTCTATTATCATCAAATCCATTCCAAACCATAACCAAAGCATCAGGATTATATCCAACAACCCAATAGTCAGATGAAGTCGTACCAGACTTAGCAGCATATTTCTTTGTTAACAAACCACTAACTGTTAAAAGTGTGGGAGATGCATAATCAATATAGTCATAATTATAAGTATTACTAAGCATCTCATTTAAAATAAAAGTATATCTCTTATCCAAAACACTTTCTTCTTCGTAACTATATTCATATATAACATTATCATCCAAATCAGTCACTTTTCTAATAAGTCTAGGTTCATTCTTAATTCCCTCATTAGCCAAAGTCGCAAATGCATTACTAAAATCTATCATCCCAAGTTCAGTAGTACCTAAAGCCAAAGATGGATTGTTTGGTAAAGGAGTCTTAATTCCCATTCGATTTCCCATTTTTTTTAAAACATTAGTCCCTAAAAATAAATGAGTTTTAACAGCAAAAATATTATCACTAAGTGCCAAAGCATCAGCCATAGTAATCTCTTTATTAGCATACTTATTAGCATAATTTGTAGGCGAATACACCTCATCATTACCAATAGAAAAAGTAGTTGCTTCACTGACAAAAGTAGATGTAGGTGTCATTCCATTCTCTAAAGCAGCATAATAAAGAATTGGCTTAAAAGTTGACCCTACTTGTCTCTTTGCTTGAGTTACCCTATTAAATTGACTTTCATTATAATTTTTACCCCCAATTAAAGCCACAATATTTCCAGTCTTAGGCTCTCTAATAACAGCCCCTACCTGTAACTCCCCAGTATTAGCCATCTCTTCACTTACAATATTCTCTAACTTTTCCTGAGCCTTATTATCTAAATTAGTATAAATCTTAAGTCCACCAGTCTCAATCAAAGACTTTGGTATTTCACTTATAGAATTTAATTCACTTATAACAGCATCTTTATAATACAAAGAACTAACAATATGATTATTCACTTTCACTCCATGAAAAACTAATTCCTGATTATATGCCTCCTCCATTTCACTTTCAGTAATATACCCATTACTAACCATACTTTGAAGCACAATTTTTTGTCTACTTTTAGCATTTTCTAAATAATATATAGGATTATAATAAGTCGGATTTTTAGGAATACCCACAATAATAGATGCCTCAGCCAAAGTCAAATCCTTCGCGTGCTTATTAAAATAATAAAAACTAGCATCCTCTATCCCATAATTACCAGCACCATAATTAATAGTATTCAAATATCCCTCCAAAATTTCATCCTTTGTATAATGAACCTCTAACTCAAAAGTTAAATATGCCTCCTCTAACTTTCTCTCCCAAGTCTTATCAAAAGACAAAAATAAATTCTTAATATACTGCTGAGAAATAGTAGATGCTCCTTGATTTAACTCACCATTCTTAAAATCACTATACAACGCTTTTAAAATCCTAAGATAATCAAAACCATTATGATTGTAAAAATTCTTGTCCTCAGTAGCCACAATACCCCAAATAGCATACTCACTAATATCTTCTAAACTCACCCAAGAAGTAGTTGCAGAATTCTCATAAAAAACATTATCATCCTTATCAAGCATAACTATTCTATTAGAATTATGTATATCCATCTTAGGTGTAATATAAGCATACAAATAAAACCCTAACAAAACTAAAAGGCACGTAATAAACAAAAATACAAACATTTTCCAAATAAAGTAAATTTTTTTCATAAAAAACTCCTAATTATATTATTAGAAAAAATTCCGAAAATATAAGCAAAAAACATATATAAAAACATACATTTTAGAATATAATAAAAAAGATTAATAAAAATCACTTGATTTATTACAAAATATAAGTATAATTTTGAGTGTTAAGAGAAGGTGAAAAAATGAAATTAAAAAATATAACAAAAGAGGAAATTGAGACTATGTCATTTGATGACTTAGCGTATGCTATTTTAAAGGAAAAAGGCAAGAAAATGAAAACTGCCGACATATTTAAAGTAATATGCGAGTTATTAAACTTAAGTGAAAGTGAATATGAAGCAAGAATAGCAGACTTCTTCACATTACTTGCGACTGAAAAAAGATTTATCCAACTAGACAAAGGATTTTGGGATTTAAGGGAAAACCACACAGCAAAAATAGCAATAGAAGACGAACTAGATGAAGACGAAGAACCAGAAGAAGGCCTTGAAGACGAAACAGAATCAGAAGACGAAATGTTTATAGACGAATCAAAAGAAATAGATGATGACGAAGCAGACGATGATTTAAAAGACCTAGTCGTATTAGATGACGAAACAGACGGAGACCTTTAACTTAAATTAGAACAAAAATAATTTAAGAGAAAGGAAAAAAATCAAATGTTAGAAAGATTAAAAATAATAGAAGAAAGATATGCATTTCTAAGTGATGAACTAATGAAACCAGAAGTCTACAACGACTTTAAAAAGATGAAAGAACTATCTAAAGAAAAAACATCTTTAGAAGAGACTGTAGAAGTATCAAAAAAATACACACAAGTTTTAGAAGATATAGAAGCAGCCAAAGAAATGGTTCACGACCCTGAAATGGCAGAATTTGCTAAAGAAGAAATAGAAAATTTAACACAAGAAAAAGAAAAATTAGAAGAAAAAATCACAATACTATTACTACCTAAAGACCCTAATGACGACAAAAACGTTATCATGGAAATAAGAGGTGCTGCAGGTGGAGATGAGGCAAATATATTTGCAGGAGACCTATTTAGAATGTACTCTAAATATGCTGAAAAAGAAGGATGGCACTTAGAGGTAACAAATGAGGTTCCAGGAGAGGCAGGAGGATACGCTGGTATAGAATTTATGTTATCAGGTGAAAATGTTTACTCAAAACTAAAATTTGAAAGTGGCTCACATAGAGTTCAAAGAGTACCAGCAACTGAGACACAGGGAAGAGTTCATACATCAACTGCAACCGTATTAGTAATGCCTGAAGCCGAAGATGTAGAAGTAGAACTACTAGACAAAGACTTGAAAATAGATGTTTGTCGTAGTAGTGGTGCTGGAGGACAATGCGTAAATACAACTGACTCAGCAGTAAGAGTAACACACATACCTACAGGACTAATGGTATATTGCCAAGTTGAAAGAAGCCAAATAAAAAACAAAGAAAAGGCTTTAACAATACTAAAATCTAGACTTTATGACCTAAAACTAAAAGAACAAGAAGAGGCTTTAGGAGCAGACAGAAAAACAAAAATAGGTACTGGAGATCGTTCAGAAAAAATAAGAACATATAATTACCCACAAAATAGACTAACTGACCATAGAATAGGACTTACTCTAATGCATCTAGACAAAGTAATGGAAGGTAACCTTGAAGAGGTAATAGAAGCCTTAATAACTGAAGACCAAAAACTTAAAATGGGAGTCCAAAGTGAATAATACAGGCTCACTCGAAATAGAAGAACTAAAGAAACTTAATAAATACACAAGAGAAAACATAGAAAAACTAAAAAATGGATATCCTATACAATACTTAATAGGCTATGTAGATTTTTATGGTCTAAAAATTAAAGTAAATGAAAATACCTTAATACCTAGATACGAAACTGAATATCTAATAGAAAAATTACTAAAATACATAGAAAAATATAACGTCAATTATCCAAAAATATTAGATATGTGTGCAGGTACTGGCTGTATAGGATTAACTTTAAAGCATGAACTACCAGAGTCTACAGTAACTTTAAGTGATGTATCTTCCCAAGCCTTAGAAATGACAAATCAAAACAAGAAAGACTTAAACCTAGATGTAGAAATTATACAAAGCGATTTATTCGAAAACATAAAAGAAAAAGATTATGACATTCTAATAAGTAATCCACCATATGTTTTTGATAATGAACCACTACCAAAAGAAGTTATATACGAACCTAATTTAGCCTTATTTAGTGGACCAAAAGGAATAAATCACATAGACAAAATACTAATGAATGCACAAAACTATTTAAAAGAAAAATTCATAATAGCATTAGAAATAAATGAAAAAAGTGAAACCGAAATAACTAATCTAATCAATAAATACTTTGACTCATCTATTAAATATTCTTTTGAAAATGATTTAGCAGGAAAATTAAGATATTTATTTATTTTTAAAAACTTATATTAAAGGAATATAACGTAAAATAAATATTAATTTTTCTTTTTTTTGTGATAAAATATCTATACAAGGAGTGTTATTATGAAAGAATCAATTTATAGATTAATATTAAATATTTTATATTTGTTCATACTATTTATTAGTGTTTTCTTTCTTATAATACCAATAACAATTCGTTTTTTTGCATTTAAAAACATTATGTTGAAAATAGCAGGAATTGGTGGAATTATAGTTTTTATTGCGCTCTTAATATTATTTGCTTTTCTATTCATCACAAAAAAAATGAAAATAATTCCACAAGATATAAGCCCAGAAGTATTTAATATTGATAAAAATAAATATAAAAACTTAAGCCTATTTCTTGAAAATCAACTAAAATACGACGAATATAAAACAATATATAAAGAAGAATTAAATGATAAAAAAATAAGTTTTAATGTTAGAAGAAAAGATTATATAATAATATTGAATGTAAAAGAGATAAATGAAGATAGTTTGAAATTTTATGAAGAAAAGTTATCTAATAATAAAAAAGAATTAAGAGGTTTATTTAATAAATTTACAGTGATATTATTAGTTGAAAAAGAAACAAATGATTTATGGAGAGTAATAAATAATAAAAATCAACGAAATTTAGTAGCTGCAGTAGTTCAAAGTAAACAAAAACTATTTATTTCAACATCAGTAAGTTTGCTTAATAGATTCTTATTTAATTACAAAAGTCAAAGAAGAAAACTTTTAAATATAATGAAAATATAAAACGTAATATTATATTTAGTTAGCAATATTTAAAATTTTTGTATAGTGATAAAAAATTAAGATTAAGTAAAAACTAAAAATTATTGAATAAAATAAATCAAAAACGACCAACATTAATTAGAAAGGTTGGTTTTTTAAATGAAAAAAGTTTTAATTGTATTAGCCTTATTAACATGTGTATTATTTTTTACAAATATAGATGCCTCCAACGATTATGTAGTTGTACCAAAAGATTCTATTAGATTTAGAATAATCCCAAACAGTAATGCACCAGTAGACTTAATGATGAAAGAAAAAGTAAAAGATGAGGTAAGTTCAGTCATAAATGAAATAGAAACAGCAAACAGCATAAACGAATCAAGAAACCTTATAGTTTCAAGCATACCTAAGTTAGAAGAAAAAATAGATAATTTATTTACAAGAGAAAACTACAATCAAAAATATAAAATTAATTATGGAATGAATTACTTTCCAGAAAAAACATACAAAGGAGTAAAATACGAGGAAGGCGAATACGAGTCAATGGTAATAGAATTAGGTGCATCAAGTGGGGACAATTATTGGTGTGTATTGTTTCCTCCATTATGCCTTATTGATGCCGAAGAAAGTACAGACGTAGAATACAGTTTCTTCATAAGTGAAATAATAAAAAAGTTCTTTAACTAGAATAAATTATGAAAATGTCACTATAATTAAATAGGTGACATTTTTTGGAAATAATAACATTAATACTAATTGGTTTATCTCTAAGCGTAGATGCATTTACTCTATCACTTGCTTATGGACTATTAAATATTCCTAAAAGAACATGTCTTATCACATCTATATTTGTAGGAATATTTCATTTTTTCATGCCACTACTAGGACACCTCCTAGGGGACATAATAAACTCTATTATCTATATAGACTCTAAATACATATTAATTATTGTTCTTATACTCATACTCCTAGAAATGTTTAAATCTCTAAAAGATAACGAGTGCCTAGAACACGAACTTAACATAATAAATATCATAATATTTTCAAGCCTCGTATCATTTGATAGTTTTTCTCTAGGAATAGGAATTTCTTACATAACTAATAATCCTTTAATTGCCTCCATTATCTTTTCGGTACAAAGTTGTCTATTTACCTATCTTGGTTTCATTTTAGGAAAATACCTATCTCAAAAAGCAGCTAATCTAACAAAAATCTTCGGAATAATTCTTTTATCAGCAGTTATTGTCTATTTTATGTTTAATTAACAAAAAAATATTGACTTAAATCAAATAAAAATTTATATTAGAAATATAGAAATCTAGGAGGGCTTATGCCAAAATTAAAAATCGAGGGTGGTAACTTATTAAGTGGAGAAATTAATATCAGTGGTGCTAAAAACAGTGCCGTAGCCTTATTGCCAGCTACTTTACTATCTAAAAACAAAAGTACTATCTATAAAGTACCTAAAATACGTGATATAGAATATTTACTAAAAATATTAGAAGTCTTAAACTGCACATATGTAGTTTCTGATGATGAAATAACAATAAACACTACTAACTTAAGAAATGCTCCAATTCCAGAAGAGCTAAGCGAGCAAATGAGAGCCTCTTACTATTTTATGGGAACTCTTCTTGCTAGATTTAAACATGTAGAAATATCTTTTCCAGGTGGATGCAACATTGGTGCACGCCCAATTGACTTACATATAAAAGGATTTGAACTACTTGGTGCTAAAGTTACAATCATAAAAAACAAATACATAATAGACGCAGAAAAATTAACAGGAACAAGAATATATCTAGATTTTGCAAGTGTAGGTGCGACTATAAACTTAATGTTAGCTGCCACTCATGCCGAAGGAGAAACAATAATAGAAAATGCAGCCCGTGAACCAGAAATAGTAAACGTAGCCTCTTTCCTAATAAGTATGGGTTCTAAAATCACAGGTGCTGGTACAAGTACGATTGTAATAGAAGGAACTAACGAGTTAGATAATGGTGTAACTGAGGTATTCCCTGATAGAATAGAAGCAGCAACATATGTAATACTAGGTGCCTTAACTGGCAAAGACTTACACATAAAAGGCTTAATAAAAGACCATATAAATGCAGTACTAATAAAACTAAAAGACACAGGTGTAACATATGAAACAAAAGAAAATGAAATAATAATATCAAAATGTGAAAACGTGAGGCCTACTAATTTAACAACACAAGTATATCCAGGTTTTCCAACTGATGCACAACAGCCTTTTACAGTTTTATTAACACAAGCAAAAGGAATTTCAGTAATAACTGAAACAATTTACGAATCTAGGTTCATAAGTGCAACTCTTCTTAATACAATGGGTGCTGATACAATAGCGAATGCTAACGTACTAACTATAAAAGGTCCCACTAAACTAAATGGACAAAGTTTATATGTTCCAGATTTGCGGGGTGGAGCAGCCCTTGTACTAGCCGCACTAATAGCAAACGGAACGACAATACTAGATAACATATCACTAATTTTAAGAGGATATGAAGACATTGTTGAAAAATTAACAAATGTCGGTGCTAAAATTGAAATAATCGAGTAAAATATTACGAGGAATGATAAAATGAAAAAGAAAAAACTTGTAATATTTTTTCTTGCACTTATACCTATCTATATAATTTATAATTTAACTTATGAAGAAAACTTCACCTATCTAAGTCTAGGAGATGACTTAGCAAAAGGACACACTCCATTTGAAACTTATGGAAATTCTTACACCGACTATGTCTATACATACTTAAAAAATAAAAATGATAAAATTACTCTAAACAAAGATTTTATAGAAGAAGACTTAAGAATAACAGACTTAATAGAAAAACTAAAGAATGCAGACACTCAAAATGGAAACACCCTACCTCAAGTTGTAAAAGACGCTGACATAATAACTATATCTATTGGTAGCGAAGAACTATTCAGTAAAATTCGCTCAAACTATGAACTATACTCTAAAAATAACACTCGAGTTTTCAAGTACATTGATGAGTTAATGTCTAACTTAGAAACTCTAATAACCGAAATGAAAAAAATAACTAAAGGAAAAATATACATAATTGGCTACTATAGTCCAATACAAGATAATGAAGCATCTTTAGATAGTATATTTAACTATTTAGATATCAAATTTAAAACACTAGAAAAAAAACATAAAATAAATTATGTTTCTATATACGAAGGATTTAAAAGTAGTCCGCACTATTTACCAAACCCTAACCACGCTTTTCCATCTCTAGAAGGGTACAACTACATTGCTACAAAAATAATAGAAAAAATTGAGTCCAACTAAAATCGTAAATAACTTTCTAAAAAAGGAAGAATTTTTCCATCAAGAACTCCCTCAACATCACTTGTTTCATAACCAGTTCTTAAATCTTTTACCATACTATAAGGCTGCATAACATAATTTCTAATT
>CAYWED010000024.1:0-17974 GCA_964457135.1 uncultured Muribaculaceae bacterium | reverse complement strand
TATTCAAATTAATTTATATTTTTATTTAGTGAGTACTTGACAGGTACTAGTATCTCTACTCTACTTTTTATTTCATCTAGTGATATACTTTCATAGTATCTTTTTACTTCACTTTTTCTAGTAAGTATATCCATCATAATTGGAGCTAGTGAGTCATTATATAATGTATTTTCTTCATATTTTAGTTTAGCAACTCTTGCAAACATCTCATGTGCTCCACCTGCTAAAATCAACACATCACATTTAGTAGAAGGAACATTTAATCTTTCTTTTACATAAGACATAACTTCTTCTAAAGTAGATGAGGCTGTGTCATTATTTAAGTCTTCATATTTTTCCATAGCGTCTATAACACCAAAGTCAGTATTCACTGATTCTATAATTTTACCATTTTCACATACTGCAATTTCTGTAGAGCCTCCTCCACCAATAAATACACATACTTTGCTAGAGATATTTCTAGTAGCGCCTAATACAGTTAGTTCATTTTCTTCGTCCTGGGATGTGGCTTTAAAATCATAGCCAGTTTTATTTTTGAAATTTGTTAAAAATTCTTCTCTTTCACTATTACTTAAATTTCTAAATATACTTGTACCACATACAAATATATTTATATTTTCTTCTTTTAAGTTATTTACTAAATTTTCTAGTTTTTCAATATCACTACTTAAAATTTTTCCATTTGTTTTAAAGTTCTTTTTAAATTCTATTGTCGTGTCACTTACTCTTTTTAAATTAACTCCATCCCATTCATCTACTTTTGTTACAGTTGAGCCAACCTCTATTATATATTTTTTCATATTTCACATCCTTAATTAGACTATAACATATTTAAAGCAAAATAAAAATGGTATTTTTGAGATACCATTATTTTTCGTCTTTTTCAACTTTGATTACTTCTTTTCCTTTATAGTACCCACATTTTGTACAAGCCCTGTGAGGTGCTACTGGACTACCACATTGTTTGCATGTAGTTACTGTAGGAGCATCCTTTTTTAAATGAGTTCTACGTGCTCTTTTTGCAGTTTTACTTACACGTCTTGCTGGTACAGCGAATAATTGTAAATTAAGTTTCATTCTTTTCCCTCCATATCTAACATGGTTAGTAATCCCTCAAATGGCGAATTGTTTGTTTTCATAGTTTCATCTACTATGCTCCAACCTTCTCCGCTAGACAAGAAATTTGCATCTTCTTTTACTACTCTAAGGGGAACTTCCAGTACAATATTTTCCCATACAATGGCAAAAATATCAAGTGTATTTTGAAAAATTACTGGTTTTTCTTCTTCATCTTCATCAATTCCTATGTTTTTATCTACGAAAATATCTAACTTTTGAGGAACTTCTTCTAAACTTCTTGCGCACGAGAGCACCATTGTTCCGGTAATATTTATTCTTAAATGATACACATTATTATCTATTCTACTAATATTTCCTTTAACTTTTATATCTTCTAGTCTTTTTATTTCAGTATTTTTTAAATCTTCATCTTTAAATTCTATAGATTCATTTATTTCAAGACTTTCTACTGTGTCACTCATTAATTTACTAATATCAAACACTTAAAATCACTCCCTTACTTTATTTACTAAATCCACTATAACATAACATAAATAAAATGTCAAACATTTTTTCGTTATTTTTTGTATTAACTGTTTATATAATTCTTAAATTCTTCTTCTGAGATTTCCTTACAATTTTGTACACTTAAATCGCATTTTTCATATGTTACTCTAAGACTTTGATTCCAGTTACCATAGTTTTCACTTTCATAGTATTCACAGAACATAGTTGTTTTAAATATCTGCTTTATAGTAAAATTGTCATAATAAAACGTATTAAAGTCTTCTTTTGTTTGATTTTCATAGATTGGTTCCTCACCATCTTCTAATTCTAATGTGACAGGAATATTATTAGGTTTTAATAGATTTATATCTTTTAAATATACTTTATAAAGGTCACATCTTATTTTACCTTCAAAGTAAACGTTTTTAACAGTTCCATCATAACCGTTTAACCATAGATTTCCTTCATGAACAAATAGTCTTCCCGCAGGAATTTCAAATAGTGGTACTTCATTATCAGGTCTAATATCAAAACCAAATTTTTTTAAAACATTTTGTATTTTCTCTAAATTAGGTTTAATTTCATTTAGCTTTTTAATTCCTGCAATTATGTCATCATTTTCATTAAATTCTGTAGTATTTATTACAAAATCTTCTTTAATGTAGCACTCTAACTCGTTATTATTCATTTTACAACTATATATTTTGTCATAATCTTTGTCTTCTTTTAATTTGTTCCATAAGTTTATATAGTAATTATTATTGCTATTTTTAATTTCTTCATTATTGATAATTTGGTTTATTAGTTCATTTTTTGAAGATTCATCAATATGCTCTATTGTTATATACTCTTTTTTATCTATATTTAAATCATTTGTAGTTTTTATTTTAACTCCACTTTCTGTATTAAAACCTTTAGCCTTAGATAAATTAATTAAAGAGTCTATACTTTCGTTGATATTTTTTCCATTGATATTTATATCCTTATATATGCTTATGCAGTCTTCGTTTATGCATGCAACATCATTTACTTTACCATTCTTTATAGTTAATGCAAATGACGGATTAATTTCAATAAAAATATATTCTATTTTTTCATTCAACATTTCATTAAGTTTGGTATTAAATCTTTTTGCAGTAAAGTTGTTTATTTTATTTTTTATAAAATGTCCACTAAAGAACAATATTAAAATTAATATAATAATTAGTAGAGTTTTTCTTATAATATGTTTTTTTGGCTTTAAATTAATTGCTAATAATCCATAGTGTTTTAAGTCTTTTTCATTAAAATCTTTAATTAAATCTTCTTTTTTTACAGGAGTTTTTTTCTTATATCCTAGTTCTTTTTTGTTATAACTACTAATTAATTCTTCTATATTTGTGTAATACTCTGTATTTTTTACTTTTTTCTTTATTCTATCAATTTTGCCTTTAAGACATATTATTTGATTATTAGGTTTTATTGTTTTATTTTTCTCATCATTTAAACGTATTAAAACAGTTTGTTTACCTTTTCTAATTTTTTTAAATTCTTCTTTAGTAACTGTGATTTTATGAGTACTTGTTTTATTCATTCTTTGACTCCTTAATAATTATATTTAAATGATATCATATAAGTATTTTAAATTCTATGTTTTATTTAGTTGTTTTTAATATTTAACTTATTTTTATAATCTTTTTTAGAATTGGGATTCTACTGATTAATTCATAAAATAGTATAGTTACTATAAAACTACCAAAAATAATTATAAATATTTGCAGTGTAGTATCATTAGTTATCATTAAAGTATAATAAGCTATTATTACTAAAATTGGTAGATGTAAAATATAAATTGCAAATGATGATTTCTTAAAATAATTAGTAATTCTATTTTCTTTATTTAAGTACGATTTGCCTATAATTAAGCATGATAGTATTCCTAGCCATCCAACAAGATTTACGAGTAAATCTCCATAATAAGAAAAATTATAATATAAAATTACTAGTAGGGATTGAAACAAACAAAATATTATTAATATTAATTTTTTATTTTTCATAATTTTATTTATAATGCTTTCATTCGTGAATATGTAAAAGCCTAGTAAGTATAATATAAAATATCTACCAAAACTATAAACTCCGAATGCTCCTATATAAGACATTATCCATACAGGTATAAATAATAAAAATATTCCAAAAATATTTGCTTTTTTGAGTTTATTTGAAATTTTTTCGTAAGATGCATATTTTATTATTAGTAGGGCTAAAAGTGAGATAACAAATAAGAACAGTATAAACCATAGGTGTCCAGGAGTAAAACATCCATCATTACCACTTAAATCTGTAAAATTAGCAAAAAAATATTTATAATGATTTAGAATACTTCCGTTATAACCATAAAAAAATTTTCTAGCATATAAAGTTTGTATTGGAATAAGTAATAATATCCCTCCAATAAATGGGATAAGCAATTTGAAAACTCGTTCTTTTACAAAGTCTTTTGTTCCTCGCTTTTGTAGTGAATATTTTGCACACATTCCAGCAATAACAAATAATAAAGCCATAATCCAAGGATTAACTATAATAATTAGCGAACTTAATAGTCTATTTCCTTCCCGCCAAATATAAAATTTTGTGCCATAGTCATTCCATATCATAAAAGTATGAATAGGAAACAAAAGGAGAATCATAATAGTTTTTAGATTATCTAAATAATGTTTTCTCATAAAATACCTCCACTACCGAATTGTGACTTAAATTACTTTATATCAAAACTTTTTGTCTTTAAATCAGAGTAATATCTACCGCTTGTAGCAGTAAATTTTAAAACGCAATAGTCTGGGTCAGTAACTCCTTTTTTATAAAATATTATATCTCCTCTTTTCCAAATCATATTTTTAGTTTCCTGGTCTTTTAGTACTTCCATATTTCCTTTTAACATAACACCCTCATACCTAATCAATCCTTTATGATAAAAATATATACTAGCATTAGAATTTTTTTGATATTGTTTTACTCTCAAAGATGAAGTATTTGTAGAAAAGTAAAACTTTTTTAAACCTTCTCGTTTTCTTGGTTTAAGCATTGCTTTTACATTAGGATAATTTTCATTATCAATAGAACATATAAAACTGACACTTTGCTTATCAATAAATTTTTCTATTTTTTTTAAATCCATAATTTCATCTCACTTTTTAATATCTAATTATGTAGTAAATAACATATAACCAACTCATTAATCCATGAATGATTGCCCATCCAATAGAATGCCAATTTACATAACTTATAACCATTGCTAATGCACTTCCAAAAGTTATGCCTGATTTAACACTTTTACTAACTACATCTTTTTTATTATTCATAATATTTTTCCTCTCTTTCATCTATACTTCTATAGTTTTTTGTTCATTTCAATACCTCAAAATAATATGTTTCATTTTTGTTATTTTGAATTATTGCATTTTTTGGTACTACTTTTAAAACATTAAATATATTATAAATATCAGGATACACACTTGTCATTCCCATTATTGATATTCCAAATAATACACCGTTTAATTCTTTTTGAATATTTCCGCTAATATAAAATATAACTAATGGAATTAACCCTAGAATAATTGGCAATATGCTTAAAAATATAAAACGGTTTCTCTTTACTGGACTTGAGGATAATGCGACTGCTGTAAAGCTTTTAGGAATTATTCCTATATATACTATTGCATTTTTAGGATAAGCAACAGCGTGTAATAATTCGTGAATAATTATTAATAAAAAACCAATGATAACTCCTAAAAATATAAACCATATATTTATGACTTTTTCGCCTGCCATATATGTTTTTACAAACATACAAATAAAACAAATTAAAATAGATGGAATTATGAAAGGTAATGCTTTTATTTGCATTTTTTTCATATCTTCTTCAACACTTATTTTTTTAGCATTTTTAGGTAATTTAGCAATGGGAAAATCTTCCTCACTTTTTATTATACCTTTCCATCTAATTTTAGACATAAATTTTCTCCAATCCTCTCGGGTAAATTAGTATGCTTTACTCTCTTTACTTTTAAATTATATCATGAAATTACGTAGAATTCGATATAATTTTAATGGAAAAGTGCTCAAGTGGAAACAAGAAAAAATCTTTAATTTATTTAAAAACTAGGAAAGTAAATCTTTAGTGTTCTTGTGTATTAAATTAATTATTCACAAATATGTTTAACTTCTTCTTGCACTAATTTGTATGTTATAGGTATTATGTTATTTTCACTTACAAATGTTGCAATGTATTCATCTTGCTCTTTAGATATTATTATTCCTATTGTATTGTTATGAAATGGTCTTTTTAAAGTATCGTCTATTATATTCATATATAATAAAATTTGACCTTTATCTTTTTCTTGTAGTTCTCTTGTTTTTAATTCAATAACTACGTAAGAGTTTATTTCTACATTAAAGAATAATAAGTCTATATATCTAGTTAAATTTTTATATTTTATTTTGTATTCATTACTAATAAAAGCATATCCGAGACCAAGTTCACTAAAAAAGTTTTGTAGTTTTGCTAGTATTGCTATTTGTAAGTCTTTTTCTTTAAGAATTTGTTCATCTTTATTTAATTTGATTATTATAGGATTTTTGATTTGTTCTTTGATGTCGTAAGATTTATTGTTATTGGTTATAATTTCTATATTTTTTGGTTTGTTTAGTAGTCTTTCATAAGAATTGTCTTTGATAGATTTAATTAGGTCTCTATATGATAAATTACTTTTTATACATAGATTTATATAGTAATTTCTTTTATTTGAGTCTTTAATTGGGAGTATGGTTTTAATGATAGTCCAATTCAATTGTTGCCCCACTGGGGCAAGTTTTGGAAATATTAAAAAAAATTGTCTAAATCTTGATAGATTTGTGTAATTATATCCTTTTCCATAAATTTTAGTCAATTTATTTGACCATTCTTTTATGAGAAAGTTCCCATATTTAGCACGTGATTTTCCTCCCTGAGTTTCAACAATAAGTTTACCTATTAGCCAATATGTTTCTAGAGTATCACTATTATTTGCTAATGTTCTTGCATTCTTATTAATTTCATTTCTTTTAATTAAATGTAGTACTTCATTATAGTTTTCTTCTTCATTTATAAATGTATTGTTTTCACTATTCATTTTTACCTCCATGAATAAAGAGTATAATAAATACGTTTATTTGTCAAAGGTGTTGAATTTTAAAAATTGTTAGTATTAAATGTATTTATATATTGTACAAAAGTATATAAAATTGGTACAAATCGTATAGAAAATTGTGCTTAATTTTAAATTTTGTATAACTAAAATTTGTATTTGAAATTTAAAGACTTTTTGCTAGATAATTGGTACAATATAGACAGGTGAAGAAAATGAATGTTATTGGTATAGTTGCTGAATATAATCCATTTCATAATGGACACGTATATCAAATTAATAAAGTTAAAGAGATGTATCCTCTTTCAGTTATAGTGGTTGCCTTAAGCAGTCACTACACTGAAAGAGGAGACATTAGTGTCTTGTCTAAATGGGATAAAACACGCATAGCACTTGAGATGGGAGCCGATATAGTTTTAGAAATCCCTTTTGTTTTTAGTAATCAGTCTGCTGATATTTTTAGTTATGCTGCGATTAAGATGCTTAGTGAATTTAATATAGATACTCTTGTCTTTGGTAGTGAATGTAATGATAAAGAAAAACTTATAAAAATTGCTAGTGCTCAAATAGATAATCCTAAGTTTGATGAACTTGTTAAATTGTATATAAGTGAAGGGTACAATTACCCTACTAGTCTTTCTAAAGCAATTTACGATTTAACTCACGAGCATGTTCAAGAAAGCAATGATTTGTTAGCAGTTTCTTATATTAAGGAAATAATAAGGAATAAGTTAGATATTAAAATTGTGCCTATTAAGAGAACTAATTCATTTTTAGATATAGAAAGTGATGAAGAAATTATTAGCGCAGGAAATATTAGAAATCGTCTTAAAGATGGACAAGATATTAGTAAATATGTACCTAGTATGGTATGTGATTATGTTAGAAAGGTAGATTATGAAGAGTTATTTAATTTGATTAGATATAAGATTATTAGTGAAAAAGATAATTTAGGCAAGTATCATTTAATAGATGAAGGATTAGAAAATAGAATATATGAATCGGCTATAAAATCTAAAAGTATGAATGAATTACTCGAAAATATTAAAACTAAAAGATATACTTATAATAAAATAAATAGAACTTTAATTAATATTTTTGTTGGATTTACTAAGGCTGAGGCAAGTAAGTTTAAAAGACTCGAATATATTAGGATATTGGGTTTTACCGATAAAGGACGTGAGTATTTTAAGAGTATTAAAGATAAAATAAAAGTGCCTGTTATTAATAAGTTTGAAAAGTATGATATGTTAGAGTTAGAACTTAAAGTAACTGCATTGTATGCTTTAATTGTTCATGATGTAAGTTTAATAGAAGATGAAATAAAGAGGCACACTATTATATGTTAGTGGCCTCTTTTTTAGGTTTTATATTTACTGTTACGTATCTTATGTTCATTTTACCAGATTTTAAATCTTTTTTAATTTGTCTTTCTACATTATAGATTTCTTTTAGTGAAAGTTCACCATCCATTACAATGTCTACTGTACATACATAATAAGAACCATATTTTAGAAGAGTAACTCTTCTTACTTTCTCTATGTTTTTGTTTTCTTTTAGGTAATTTTCTATTAGGGTAATTTTTTCGTTATCTAGTTCTACCTCTCCTAATATACTTTTTATGTTTTTTATAAGTATTTCTGCTCCTATTTTGAATGTAAAGATACTCATTATTATACTGCCTATTACATCAGCATATAGTAGAATTTTAACTTTGCTACCAAAAAGAGAAATAATCATAAAGAAGAGCGCAAGTGTTGAAGAGTAAGAATCATATCTACTTTCGGTTCCATTAGTAATTAAGATATTGTTATTTAGTTCACGTCCTTTTTTTAATAAATAACTACTTAATAATAATTTTACTATTATACTTATGATTAAAACTATTACACCAATAAAGTTTGTTTTTGTAACTTCACTACTAAAAGCACTATGTATTATTGTGAAACTCATAGATATTATAAATATACTCATTATTATGCTTGTTAAGTATTCTATTTTTCCATGTCCAAAAGGGTGTGTATCATCAGGCTTTTTATTAGACATTTTGCTTCCTATTAGCCCGATTACATCAGTAGACATATCACTTAGACAATGAATACTGTCTCCTAAAAGAGTTTTTGAATGAGAAAAATAAGCCCCTAGTATTTTGGCAAATGTAAGGCCTAAATTTACTAGGAAACTTTTAAATATTATAATTGTAGCCAATTAATCACCTACTTTACGTTGTACCAATCTACTCCTGTGTCTACTTCAACTTTTAGAGGTACTAATAATTTATATGTATTTTCCATAACATTGACAACTACATTTTTCATAATTTCTTCTTCTTCTTTTGGTACTGTGAAAACTAGTTCATCATGCACTTGAATAATTAATTTACTTTTTAAGTTAAGTCTAGTGATTTCTTTATCCACTTCTATCATGGCTTTTTTAATTATGTCAGCACTTGAACCTTGTATTGGTGTGTTTAGTGCCATTCTTTCTCCTGATTTTTCTATTATATAGTTAGGGTTTTTGAGTTCATCAATTTCACGTTTTCTATTCATTATTGTTCTTACGTATCCATTTTGTTTTGCTTCAATAACGATATTATCCATGTACTTTTTTACTCCTGGATACATACTTAGATATTTATCTATAAACTTTTTTGCTTCTTTAGGATTTATGTATAGGTTTTCTCCTAGTCCGAAACCACTTATTCCATAGACTATTCCAAATATTACCGCTTTTGCAGTTCTTCTCATGTTTTTTGTTACTTCACTTGTTGGCACATCATAAATGTCACTTGCTACTTTCGTATGTATATCTTCGTGATGATTAAAAGCATTTATTAAAGCGTCACACTTAGAGATATGTGCTAAAATACGAAGTTCTATTTGACTATAGTCACTTGTTAAAATGATATGCCCAACTTCCGGTAAAAATGCTTTTCTTATTTGTTTTCCTTCTTCATTTCTTATAGGAATATTTTGAAGGTTTGGTTCGGCTGATGAAAGACGACCTGTTCTAGTTATTGTTTGTTTGAATATTGTATGTATTTTTCCATCTTCCATAACATATTTATTTAAACTATCCATGTATGTATTAAGAAGTTTATTTAGCCTTCTATGTTCTAGAATTAGAGGAATTATAGGATGCATATCGTAATATTTCATTAGTGTGTCATGGTCAGTTTTGTAACCATTTCTTCCTTTTTTCTTGCCGTGAGGTAAATCTAGTTTTTCAAATAGAACTTCTCCTAGTTGTTTTGGACTTGATATGTTAAATTCCATTCCTGCATGACTATGTATTTCTTTACTTAATACATCTAGTTTTACAACTAATTCTTCTTTCATTTCATCTATTATTTTAGGACTTACTCTTATTCCTGTCATTTCCATTTTAGCTAATACATTAACTAAAGGCATTTCTATTTCACTAAAAAGACTCAACATTTCTTCATTTTTTAATTCACTTATGTAATCGTTTTTAGTTTCATATATGAATTTACTTTTTAGACATATGTTTTTTATAAATGTTTCTTCATTAGTAATTATTTCACCTTTTTTTACTAGTGCGTCATAAAAATCAATATTATAACCTTTTGGAATACTTATATAACTTATATCTTCTTTTACATTATAGTTTAGTAAATAAGCAGCAATCATTACATCATAATCACAAAAGTCTAGAGAGACTCCTAGTTTATTTAATACAACTATGTCTTTTTTTAAATCATAAGTACTTGTGGCATTTTTAAATATTTCTTTATTTTTTTCTATAGATTTAGGCGGCAAATAATAGCATTTTTCTCCATCGTATATACTCAAACCTAAAATGCTTGCTTGATGATAATTTTCCATATTTACTTCTAGGTAAAATGCAAATGGTTTATTTATTTCTATTTTATCACTTACTATTTCATATGTTATATCTTCAGGGTTAATAGATACTCCTGGTTTTTCTTTATTTTGAGTGGTGTTTTCTTTTGCTATTTTATTTTCTTCTTCAGTTTTAGTTTCGTTAAAGAGCGACATTTGTTCTTCGGTTTGTGGTTTTATTTTGTTTTCTTTTTCTTTTTTTATAAGAGAGAAAAATTCTAAGTCTTCATATATGCTAAGTAGTAATTCATCGTTTTTTGGTTTTCTCTTTATGTCTTCAAATGTCATATTTAGTGGGACATCTTTGTATATTGTTGCTAGTTCTTTTGAGAAGAAAGCGTTTTCTTTGTCATTTAGCAGTTTTTCTTTTGTTTTTCCTTTTATTGTTTCAATGTTGTCATAGATATTTTCTAAGTTGCCGTATTCTTTTAATAAAGTTAAGGCTGTTTTTTCACCTATTCCTTTTACTCCAGGGATGTTATCACTAGCGTCTCCCCAAAGGGCTTTTAAGTCAATTATTCTTATAGGTGGTATGCCGTAGGTTTCCATGAATGTTGTTTCATTCATTAGTATATAGTCTTTTTGTTTTAGGAGTTTTACGTTTACATCATGGCTTATTAATTGTAGTAAATCTTTGTCGCTACTTACTATTGTTGCGTCGTAACACTCATCTATATCAGCCATTTTTGCAAATGTTCCTATTATGTCATCTGCTTCATAGTTTTCAATACTTATGGCTACTATTCCTAGTGCATCTAATATTTCATAGGCTTTTGGAAATTGAATAAGTAAATCACTTGGTGTTTCTATTCTTCCTGCTTTATAGTCTTTATATTTTGCGTGTCTAAAACTTTTACCTTTATCAAATGCAACCATTACGTATTCAGGGTTTTCTTCTGTTAGTATTTTATTAATCATGCTAACAAATCCGTATAGTGCGTTGGTTGGAAAGTTTTTTGAATTTTCCATTAAGTTACCGTTATAAGCAGTCGCATAGTAACTTCTAAATAGTAAGTTATTACCATCAATAAGAATAGCTCGTTTCATTATTATCACCTTGTTTCAAGTATAACATAGTAAAGTTTAATTATAAAGGAAAATCAAGTATTTTGAAAAGAAAACCAGTATATTTAGACTACATAATATATACTGGTTATTTTATTTTTAATACTATCTTTTACTATGTAATTTTAGTGAGTATGAACTTTCTATTTCGTTTAGAATACAAGTAGACATTACTAATTGATTGTTTGTGGTTAGCTCGCTTGTTTTAAAACTTGTACTTTCTAGAATACATAATTTTTGTGTAGATTTTCCAAGTACAATTAATTTATCTAAATCAAATAGCGTTCCCCATCTTGTTCCTTCTTTTGTACAAAGTAATTCAAATGTGGTTTTTCCTTCATTGATGGAAGGGAGCATTAGTAGTAATTCTTCTATTTCATGTTCGTAAAAACTAAGCATAGATGGATTAAAATAGTGATATTTTGAATCTAATGTCCCTTGGGTTATTATTTTTTCTTCGCTGTTTTGGTTAGATAGACAACGATTATATATTTCATTTACTATGTCTCTTGTTAGTTTAATATCTTCCATAATTTTCTCCTTTTATATATTTATCTATTATTATAAATGCTAAGTATGCACCTATTAAATTTAATATTATGTCATCTATATCAAAGTAACCCATTTTTAAGTTAAACTGCATTGTTTCTATAAAAAGTATAATTAGAAAAGTGATGATTGTAAATTTCTTTTTACTAGAGATTTTAAATATGCTAGGTAGAAAATATGCAAATGGCATGAAAGCAATTAGGTTACCAAATATGTTCCTTAGAAAGAAACGGAGGCTTACTTTACTTTTTATAAATTCAGTTATTATTATGTAGATGTTTTTAAATGGAATTAGATTGGCTTCATAGTTACCAACCGTCCTACCTAAATAGTTTTTAAATAATGTTAGATATAATAGACAAGATATATATATTATAAAAAGTGTAATGTTAATTATTTGTTTCTTTTTCATCTCTCACCTTAACTGAACTTATTTTTGATTTCATAATTAGACCTCGTAATGTTTTGTTGTTTAGTATTTTTGCTTTCCATATTTTAATACCTATTTTTCTTTTTAAAGGTTTTAGTTTTTTGTCATATATTTTGTTAAAGTTATTACTATTTGTGTTAAATACACTCGCTAATATTGTAGCTGAAGTGATTGCATAACTTATTCCTTCATATGAACTTGGACTTATAAGACCAGATGCTTCACCTATTAGAAAGGCATTATCGTGTCCAGATAAGATTTCACTTTTCTTTCTTACATTATTTATTAAACAGGCTTCTCTTTTAATTGGTTTTTTGTCTGTTATATGTTTTTTTACATTTTCAAATGATTCATTACTTTTAAATACTCCACCAAATATAAGGTAGTTATCTTTAGAGATTGTCCATGCATATGTTGTTATGTTCTTTTTGTCAAAAATACATGAATATATCGGTTTTATATTAGTACTTTCATACCATTCTTGAATTGATAGGAGTTGTTCGGTTCTATCACTTGGATATATTGATAATCTTGTTATACCTGAAGCACCATCAGCACCTACTAGATAGGTTGTTTTATATATTATTTCTTCACTTTTGTTTGGACTTTTTATATGTACTTCGTAAAATTCGTCAGTGTGATTAATTTTTACTACCATTCCGTCTATTGTTTCAACACGAGATTTTGCCATGGTGAAAAGCCACATATTAAATTCGTCTCTATTAAAGTTTAAGTATGACCTTATGTAGTTTCTTGTTACATAATTATCATAGTCTACTACTTTTACACTAAATATTTGAGGATCTACCAATAGACGTTTAGGGAGTGTCATATTTAACGCTGCAAGACACTTTTGTGCGTCAGGAGACAATAAGCCTCCACAAGGTTTACTTTTAATGCTAAGTGAGTTTATTAATAATACTTTATATTTTTTGTCTATTAGTTTTGCAAATGTTGATCCTGCAGGACCACTTCCAATTATTATAATATCATACATAATTTATACAAATAGGTCTAAACTAAGTTGACTGCTTTCTGGTAATTCATTTAATACGCCTAATCCTCTCATTTTGTCTATAAGTGCCTGTGAAACTTTTCCTCTTACTTGTAAATCTTCTACACTTACGAATGGTCTATCATTTCTTTCTTCAACTATTTTTTTAGCAGCCACGTCTCCCATACCATCTAAAGTTGTGAATGGTGGAATTAAACCTGTACCGTCTTTATTTATTTTAAAGAATGTTGCATCACTTTCAGTAATACTTATATTATCAAAGTGGAAACCTCTACACATCATTTCGTTTACAATAGCCAAACTTGACATTATAGATTCTTCTTTATTACTTCTATCAAAACCTTTTGCAGTTAGGTTTTCTATTGATTCTTTAATGGCAGCATGGCCTTTGACCATAGCGTCTATATCAAAGTCAGACTCTCTTATACTTAGATAAACTCTATAGTAGTTAAGTGGATGATATAGTTTAAACCATGCTACTCTAAATCCATTTATAACATAGGCAGATGCGTGGGCTTTTGGAAACATATATTTTATTTTTTCACATGATTTTATGTACCAGTCAGGTACTGAATGTTCGGTCATTATTTCTTTAAATTTTTGCCACTGTTCAGGTTCTTTTGCTGTTTTTCCTTTACGGATAAATTCACTCATTTTGAATGCTTGACCGTTATCTATTCCACATTTTATTAAGTAAATCATTATATCATCACGACACCCGATTACTTGACTGAATTCACAAACACCATCTACTATTAAGTCTCTAGCATTTCCGTTCCAAACGTCAGTTCCGTGTGATAAACCTGATATTTTAATAAGGTCAGCAAATTTTGTCGGTCTTATTTCTTCTAGCATTTTAATTACAAAGTTTGTACCAAATTCTGGTACTCCTAGAGTTCCTGTTACACAATTGATTTGTTCAGGAGTTACACCTAAGGCTTTAGGACTATTAAATAAACTTAGTACTCCCCTGTCGTCTAGTGGAATATCATTTATATCAACTTTAACATCATCTGATAAATATTTTAATACTGTAGGGTCATCGTGTCCTAATATATCTAGTTTAAGAACGTTTTCTTCAATATCATGGAATTCAAAGTGGGTAGTGTACCAAGCGGCTTCAGTGTTTTCAGCAGGATATTGGTATGGAGTAAAGTCAAATACATCTTTGTAGTCAGGTATTACTATTATTCCACCAGGGTGCTGTCCACTAGTTCTTTTTACACCTGTAATTCCTTTTGCAAGACGTTCTATTTCAGGGCGTCTTAAGGTCAATCCTTTGTCTTCAGCATATATTTTTACAAATCCAAATGCAGTTTTTTCTGCTATTGTAGATACTGTCCCGGCTCTGTAAACATTATGTTCTCCAAATAAAACTTTTGTGTAATCGTGAGATTGCGACTGATATTCACTAGCAAGGTTAAGGTCTATATCTGGTGTTTTGTCTGCATTAAATCCAAGGAATGTTTCAAATGGTATATCTTGTCCTTGTCTTTTCATAAGTGTTCCACATTCACAAGTACGTTCGGGCATATCAAATCCACTACCATATTTTAGGTTGTAAGGATTTCCTTCCTCGTCAGTAAATATACTTTTTTTACAATTTGGACATACATAGTGTGGAGGAAGAGGATTAACCTCAGTAATTCCACAAAATGTTGCTACTAGACTTGAACCAACACTACCACGAGAACCTACAATGTAGCCGTGAGCGTTTGAGTCTTCTACTAGACGTTGGGCAATTAGATAGATAACATCATATCCACCATTTATTATTCCGGTTAGTTCTTTATCTAGTCTTGTTGCTATTATTTCAGGTAAAACATCCCCATAAATTCTTGTAGCATTTCCATAAACCGTATCTTTAATAATTTGTACTGAGTTTTCCATACGAGGTGGATTTAGTCCTGGCTTTACTATTTCAACATCTTCAAACATATCGGCTACTTTATTTGAGTTTGTTACCACGATTTCGTAGGCCTTTTCTTCACCTAAAAATTCAAATTCTTTTAGCATTTCATCAGTAGTCATAAAGTAAGCATTTGGTATAGTTTTAATGCTAGGTTTATATAATGGGTGAAAGCCACCTCCAGGTTGTTTTTGTGTAACTAAGATTTCTCTATATATATTATCTTCTGGGTCTAGAGTATGAACGTCTCCTGTTGCTACTACCATCTTACCTATTTTGTCTGCAGCAGATACGATTTTATTTATTATGCTATAAATATCAGCTTTACTTGAAACTTCTCCACTTTCTATTAGATAATCAGTAATTGATGGTGGGTTTACTTCTATAAAGTCGTAGAATTTCATTAAGTTCATTAATTCTTCTTCACTATTTCTTTTAGCACTTTCAAATATCTCACCATTTACACAACCTGAACCAATTATAATTCCTTCTCTTAATTCAGTTAGTAAACTTTTTGGAGTTCTAGGTGTTCTATAAAAATATTTTGTGTTTGCATAACTGATTATTTTAAACATATTTTTAAGACCTGTATTATTTATTGCATATACTGTTATGTGAAAAGGTCTATTTGTTTTGTATGCTAATTCTGGGTCTACCATATTTTTTAAGTCGCTTATTGTTTTATATGAACTACCAAGAGATGAAATCATTTTGTGAAATACTAGTGCTGTGCCTTCTGCGTCATAGTCTGCACGGTGGTGAGCATTTTCATCCCAAGGTACACCATACCTTTTAACTAATGCTGTTAAGTTATGTTTAGATGAGTCTGGATTTTGTGCTTTACTTATTTCCATAGTGTCTATTACTACATTATTAAATTCTCCTAAATTGTATTTTGCATAAGCGCTTTCCATGAATGAGATATCAAAGCGTGCATTTTGGGCTACCATAGGAGCGTCTTTAATCCACTCTTTAAAACGTTTTGTTACATTTTCTTCGGTGTCTTTATCTTTTAACATTTCATCTGTTATATTAGTAATGTTAGTTATTTCACTTCTTAATGGGCGGCCTGGGTTTATTAGTTCATCAAATCGAGCAGTAATTGTTCCATTTTTGATTTTTACTGCACCAATTTCTATCATTTGGTCTCCAGAACCTGCATTAAAACCAGTAGTTTCTGTATCAAAAACTACATATTCGCTTTCCATAAGTGGCAAGTCACTATCTTTATTTATTATTAAAATTTCATCATTTACTGCAAATAATTCTACTCCAAATAGTACTTTTAAGTCGCCTTTCTTTTTATATACTTTAGGAAAACATTGAATGCCGTTTTTATCTGTTATTCCTACTGCACGGTGTCCAAAGTGAGTTACTTTTTTTAAGAGTTTATCAGGAGGTATTAATCCATCCATTTGACTCATTGTAGTATGACAGTGAAGTTCTACACGTTTTACAGGAGCATCATCAGTTCTTTTTACAGTTTCTCTATTAAATGTTTCAATGTCTCGTATATTAAATACTAAGTCTCCTACATAAGTATCATGTTTTACATAGCCTTTCATTTTGTACCAAGAGCCTTCTGTTATTCTTTTAGTTAATGTTTTTACCATTTCTTCATCTTTTGTAAATACTTTTGCTAATAAAGAATCCGTATAATCACTTACTTTATATGTTATTATGGTAAATCCTGATGCAGTTGTTTTTACATCTATTCCAAATACAAAAACCTCTATGCAAGCATCACTCATTTCGGCTATTATATTTTTTAAGTCTATTTTCTTTGATTTTATTTCATTTCCAATTATTACTGTTGACTCTTTTTTCTCTACTTCTATAATCTCTTGTGTGATTTCTTTTTGTTTTAATAATTCTTGTGCTTCATTTGCTTTTTCATTATTTATTTCTGCTTTTATTTCTAGACTTAAATATCCCATATTTTTTAAGAATTCTATTAGTTTTGGTTTGATAGTTTCTACTTTATCAATTTCTGCATTGTTTGCTACTTCAATTTTTATTATGTTATTGTCTATTAAGATATCAGTGTCTTTTATACTTTTTAACATCGGACAAATAGTTTGATAATTAGAAAATATATATAATACATAGTCTAATAATTTATCGTTAGTGTCATGCTTAAAACAATAGTAAACTTTCTTTACTGCAGTTAGGGCCTTGGATAAAGTGCAAAGTTCTTTATAAATTTCGACATCAATCATTTCTGGTAACTTTATGTATAAAGTCCAACTTTCTTCATGTGTGTCTACTACTACATTTTCTAGTGTTGCATTCAAAAAAGACTTTCTCATTTCATTATTTAATTTAATTGTATTAAAATATCTTTCTAGTTTACTGTCCATATTAACATCCATTCCTTTCACTTCGTTCAAGCCACACATAGCAATGAAAAAC
>CAYWED010000023.1:0-18116 GCA_964457135.1 uncultured Muribaculaceae bacterium | reverse complement strand
GGTTCCCATGCTGTTCTATCAGTATATTCTACATTTATATTTCCTTTATATGCTAATGTATAATTACTATCTATTGTATTTACACTTGATACTGTTATATAAAAATAGCTTTTAGTGTTTGCAGGTATTGTTACTGTATTACCACTTATAGTACTAGTACTTGTAGTGTCAGTGTCTTCTGTTATAGTTATTCCATACATAAGTTCACTTATTAACATTTCACTTGCTTTATATTTACTACTTGTTATTACAAATGCCCCATAAGATAAACCTAATACTAAAGTTGTTAATATTAGTGTAAGACAAGTTATTCCCTTTTTTGTCCTTAATTTTCTTTTTATTAATTCTTTCAATATCTTTTTATTCTTCATAACATAACCTTCCCATGCTATCGCTATTCACGATATATATTATTATAATATCGTTATTTACGTTGTATGTCAATATCGTATTTTACGATTTTATATATTTTTATGAGAGGTGTTTATATGAATAGGTTAAAAGATTTAAGAGAGGAAAAGGATTTATTACAAAAGGATGTGGCTAAAATTTTATTTATGTCCCAAAATGGTTACTCACAATATGAAACTGAATTTACAAATATTCCAATTTCGGTTTTAAATAGACTTGCTGATTATTATAATACTAGTACTGACTATATTTTGTGCAGAACTGATAAAAGAGACCCTTATCCTAAAAGTATTCTAAAAGATAAAGAAAAATAAAAAAGAAGTTTCGTTGATTCTTCTTTATAATTCATTATATAGTTTGTTTAGTGCTCGTTTTTTTCTTATATTACTAATAATTATTAATAATATTATAAGTAGTATAGAGCCTCCAGTGTATGCCATAATCTTTATTATTTTTTTATCTAATGTAGCATGAACTTTAGGTTTTTCTTCTTCTTTTGATTCTTCTTCTGTTACCTCTTTATGTCTAACATTTATAGTATAAATTGAAGTTGTTTTGTCTTCTGCTCTTACTTCTATTGTTACTTTATAGTCGTTTGTTTTTAAGTCATCATTTCCAGTTATTTTTACATAAGCATTTTCATATTCTGGGGTTGCTTTTACATTTATTCTATTTATATCTGGAGATGTGTATATTTCATATTCTTTTGTGTTTTTATCAAATTCTATAGAGTAGTTTTGTATTTCAAGAGAACTTAAGTATGAATTGGATGATTTCTTTTTTGCTGATGTGTTTGTACTAGGAGTAGTTTGTTTTATTACATTTTTTATATTATCTTTACTTGTTGAAGAGTTAGGTGTTAATTCTTTAATTGGTTCTTTTTCTATTGGTGTATTAGTTTTTATAATATTTATAGTTTTACTTTGATTTGCTTCTTTAATATGTGTTGTCATATTTTCTTCTAAATATTTTGATGCTTCATCTTCTGTCATTTTAGTTAACGTTTCTTCTTTAGTATCTTTAAAGTCTAATGCTCCTATGGCTACTTGCCCTACTTTTACGGTTGTGGTTGATGAAGTTGTATTTTTAGTATAAAATTTAAAATCAGCTCTAAAAAGACCACAATATAATAAATTATATCCGCAAGAGTTATTAGATTTCTCTTCAGTAAAAACAAATGTTAATAACTGATGTCCTTTTTCGTTGTCTATATAATATGAATTATTATAATCTATTTTAAAGTAAGGAGATTTTATTTCTTCTAGAATAAAATCATTTGTGTTAAAATTTATTTCAACTAAAACTATTCCATAACCAACTGTGTTATTAAATCCAGGGTCCACTTCATTTACTCCAGTTTGAAGATATATAGTATATTCTTCTCCTATTTTAGTTTCATTAGGACCAGACAGTAAACTTTCTCCTATACTTACTGCTTTTAAATTTATTGGAATAATTATTATTAATAATGTCATTAGAATTATTTTTTTCATATATACCTCTTACAATCTATATTATAACATTATTTTTTGTTTGTTATTCTTCATAACAAAAGCTAAATGCTAGTCTCATTTCTTCTATTTCATTTCTTGTTAATTTATATGATTTGGCTATTTCTTCCCAGTTTGATTTTATTGTATTTATAATTTTATTAAGTATATCTTTTGCATTTTTTTCTGTTAAATTACATTGTGGTGCAATTTCAAATAATAGTTCTTTTCTAATACTATTATCTTGATTATTTATGTTTAGGGATAATCTATCTCCTACTGGAGCTGGGTTAACATCATATAGTGGTGAAAGTTTCCAACCTTTTTTTGTTAGTAGAAATCCATGATTTCTTAAATGGTCGTCTGTATTTCTTATTGCCATGTTGAATGCAATTCTTTTCCATATTTCTACTAAATCATCATTTGGGCATATGCTAATAGATTTTATTAAAGAGATTATATCTAAGTAACTAACGTCTGTCTGTCCATCTGTCTGATTTAGTAATGTCATTGAAGAAGCGAAGTGTATTCTTTTTTCTTTTTCTCTATCAAATCTTTTTACTAAAAATGTACTACCTAAATTTGAAAATTTTTTTAATTTTGTTTCTGGTACATTTAAACCACATAGTTTTGCCAAGTCTGAGACTACTTTTTCCCATTTACCAACATCATATGTATCATTTTTTGAAGGAAACTTTGCTATCCATAAGTTATTTTGTGTGTCTTTTACTACTGCTTTAGGTCTTGCACCTCCTAGTGATGAGCCTGGTTGTAGTAATTCTTTTAACCACTTTTCGTCTTTTATGTTGTTATTGTTTTCAAATTCTCTTGATGCATTTTCCAATGTTCTTAAGTTTTCCCATGGAGGAGTTGGAAGTTCCTTATCATTTGATATAAAATCTAAATTTTCATCTGTTTTAAATCTCAGTGCACCTTGTCTAGTTTTATCATAAACTCCTAATAAGTAATCACTACTATTTAATTTTCTTACTTTTCTATTTTCTTTTTCTGCTAATAATTTTTCACGACGATCCATCAATGTTCTTCCCCATCTGTCAGGTGATGTATCAGAAAATATTCCAAATATGTCTTTGTTTGTGTAATGTCTTCCGATTGTTAATGGTAGTTCTGGGTCTAACATAATATCTTTCTTATTATTACTTAGCCAATTAATGTCATATTCAAATGAATATATTTCTTTTCCTCTAATAGTATCATAATATAGTGTTCCTAGTTTATTTGGATTTTCATCAAAGTTTTCATATACAAATATCTTATTCATTTTATTCTCCTTTAGATGCACGTTTTCTAGTTACTAGATTTAAGTCTTGAATTAGTCTTCCTTTTTCATCTTCTTTTGCGATTAATAATAAATCTTTATCTAGACCATTTAATGCGTGCAAGATGGCAGCATATATTCCTATTGATACACTAGGGCTTCCATTTTCTACTTTCCATACTACAGTTCTACTTACTGAAGCCCTTTGTGCGACTAATTCAGTTGATATGTCTCTTCTTAATCTTGCTAGTTTTATTTGTTCTCCCATTATTTTTAGAGTTTTTATTATATCTGGAGTTAATACTACACTTTTTCTTCCCATTATATTTCTCCTTTAATGTTTATAATTATAAACAAATTTATTTATTTTGTCAATATATATGAACGTTATTGTTGTTAGATTAAAAAAATTAGAGGTAGTCCTCTAATTATCTTGCTTTGACACCATTTCTTTTATTTTTCTAAATCTATGGTTAATTCCACTTTTTGTTATTTTTTTACCTGTTTCTATAGATATTATGTCGGCTAGTTCTTGCATTGAACTTTCAGGATATTTTTCTTTATATATACATATCTCTTTTGTTCTTTCATCTAGTAGTTCAAAGTCAGTTATTTCTTTTAGTTTTTTTATGTTTTCAAGTTGTTCATTAGATGAGAAAACTATTTTGTCTATGTTTGCTTGTTCACAGTTATTTAATCTATTAGTCATATTTTTGTGGTCTCTATATATTCTAATGTCTTCATAATAGAAGAGTGAGGTGTATGCATTTAGTAGTTTTATAAAATCACTTATTCTTTCTGATTCTTTTAAGTAGACCATGTAGTGTTTTTCTCTTTTTAAAACTTTACTATTATAGTTTAATTCATTTAGGAGTGAGTTTATAAATTCAGCTATTTCTTTATTATTTATTATAAATTCTAGATGGTATCTACTTGTGCTTGGGTCATTTACACTACCGCATATTAGAAAAGCACCTCGTAAGTATGCTTTTTTTTCTTCAAGTGAATCATAAATATATTGATTAGGCTTTCTAAGTCTTTTATTAGTTTCAGATATTATGCTTAGTGATTTTAATATTTTTCGAGATGGGTCTTCTATATTTATGTAGATTAAATAACTTTTGTTTAGCCTGTTTAGTGCTTCTTTTTGTAATTCTATTTTAGTATTAAATAAATCTTTTATTAGTTTATATATTCTTCTTGCTACACCTAGGTTTTCAGTATATATTGAAATTTTTTCTTTATCTATTTCTGCTCCTATATTTACTATTGCTGATAATTCTGCTAGAGTTTCAGTTTTTGGATATTCTATGTTTAGTATTTCATTTTTTACATTTGTTGTGAAAGACATATTCTTATCCTTTCTACCAAGACCTTGAGTTCCAATATATTCTACTACCAACTGGAGGAAAACCAATCATGTCTCTTGGGTTAAACATTGTTGCACGGTGTGCTGTTGTGTGTCCTGTAGCTAAAGTAAGGTGTAGGTGTGCTGCAGTTGAACATCTATCATATCCACCTTGACTTACTCTAGTGCTACCTCCACCAACGTATCCGACTACATCTGTTAGTCTTACTACGTCACCGACTTTAAATTTTTCATTAAAGTTAAGTAAGTGCATATATACTGAGGTGTATTTTTTTCCGTTTACAACATGATATATGTAGAGCATGTTTCCACCACAACTTGAACGATAAATTTTAGCACCTACTACTCCTGCTGCTACTGGATATACTTCTGTTCCTTCTTTATTTCCACCTATATCTATTCCACTATGAATTTCTTGTTTCCCTGTTATTGGACTTTTTCTCCAGTAATATTCACTTGTTACACGACCATAACCAAGTGGTCTTACAAATCCTGTTGCTGTAGGCATCCCCATACAAGTTGCAAGTTTATCACTTCTTTTAGTACATCCCATTTCTTTTAATTGGTTTACCCATTCAACTTGGGCATTTATTTGCTCGTTTAGGTCAGCTCCTTCACCATCTAAATCACTTATTTTATTTCCTAATGAATTTAGTTTGCTGTTTAATTCTTTTTGCTTTTTTTGCTGACTTATTATATTATCTGCATTATCTTTTTTTAATTTATTGTTTTTAGCAATTAAGTCATTCATGTCTTGGATTTTTTCTTTATTATCTTTGCTTATTTGTTCAACTATTGAAATTCTATGAATGAAATCTGTAAATGATTTTGCTTTAAATATATATTCAAGGTATGCTTTTTCTCCATTTGATAATTGTAAAAACCTTAGTACACTGTCTGTTTGATTTTTTTTAGTTTCTATATCTTTATCAAGTTGTTTTATATCTTCTTCTGCTTGTCTTATTTCATCATTTAGTCTTTCTATGTCTTTTCTTGTTTGATATATTTCATTTGTTGTTCTTTCATATTCTGCTTCAGTTAAGGCTTTGTCACTTTCTTGTTTTCTTTTTTCAGCTCTTAATTCTTCTAGGTAATCTAATTCTTCTCCAAATGTTTCAAATGAATTTGCTTTCATGTTTAATGGAAACAATAAGGCTACAATTGTTATAAGTAAGATTATTATACTTGTTTTTTTCATTATATTTTTAAGTGCCTCCTTACTGCCCTGTAAGAACCTATTGCACCAACTACAACACCTATAATCATAAGTATTCCTGTTAGTTTAAGTAAGATGTTGTCTGGATTTACTAGGTTAATTACTTCTGTAAATAGTATTCCGTTTAATTTATTGTATAGGAAAATGTAACCATAACAACTTAAGAATACGGGTATTAAACTTCCTAAGAAACCTAATATTATTCCTTCAAAGAAGAAAGGTAGTTTAATATAAGAATTAGAGGCTCCTACTAAACGCATTATTTCTATTTGTCTTTTTCTATTGTTGATTGTGATTTTGATTGTGTTACTTATTAGAAATGCTGTTACTATTACTAGTCCTACTACTATTGCGAAAGTAATTTTTTTGACTACATCAAATATTTTTACTAGTTCTTCTACCATTCCTTCGCCGTATTTTACTGCATTTATTTTTTCCATTTCTTTTATTTTGTCGGCTGTCGCACCTATCGTTTCTGTGTCTTTTACTTTTACTAAGAATTCATCTAATAATGGATTATTTGATTCATCGTATTCTCCAAGTATTGTTCCAAGTCCGTCACTGTCTTTACTCATTTCTTTTCTTATTTGTTCTTTTGATACATATGTTACACTTTCGATGTTGTCTAATTCATTTATTTTAGTTTCTAATGTGTTCTTTTCTTCTTCGGTAGTATTTTTTTCTATATATACAACTATTGTTACATCTTTTTCTATGTCTTCAGTGAATTTATTTACGTTTGCTGATAATATAACAGAAACTGCAACTAAGATTAGGGTGATAGTTATACATGATATACTTGCTACACTTAGAGAAAAATTTCTAAATACACTTTTGAAACCATCTATTATGTTGTTTAAAAATATTCTTATATATTTCATTATTTCTTGTACCCTCCTTTTTCTTTATCACTAATAAGGATACCTTTTTCTAGAGTTAATACTCTTTTTTGATATTTGTCTACTATGTCTTTATCGTGTGTTGCCATTATGATTGTTGTCCCGTCTTCGTTGATTTTATTTATTATTTCCATGATTTCTAAAGAAGTTTCTGGGTCTAGGTTTCCAGTAGGCTCATCACATATTAATATTTTTGGATTATTAACTATTGCACGGGCGATTGATACACGCTGCTGTTCTCCTCCTGATAATTGGTCTGGGTAACTTCTAAATTTTTCTTTAAGTCCAACTTTTTCTATTGCTTTCATTACTCTTTTTCTTACGTCGCTTTCAGGTAGTCCATATATTTCTAGTGCAAATGCAACGTTTTCAAATACAGTTAAGTTAGGTAGTAATTTGTAGTCTTGGAATACTATTCCTAATTTTCTTCTTAGTTTATATACTTTTCTATTTCTTAATTTTGCTACATTTATTCCACCTACATAGACCTCACCTTTATTTGGTTTTTCTTGTCTATATAAAAGTTTTATTAGTGTACTTTTTCCTGATGCAGTTGCGCCTATTACAAATACAAAGTCTCCTTTGGGAATAGAGACATTTATGTCGCATAGGGCAGTTACACCATTTTTATATTGTTTATATACATTTCTTATTTCTATTAAGTTCATTTGGTCCTCCTTATTAATTATATCACTATACTCTTAAGTCATGTAGTGGTAGTTTATACCTGTTTGTTCCACCATATACTTCGTATGCATCTAATATTGTTATGAAAGCGTGTGGGTCTATTTTTATTATTTTATCTCTTAATTTTATGTATTTTTCTGTTGGGACTACACACATAAGTATTGTTCCAGTTCTTTTTTTGTAGCCACTTTTAATTTTGATTTCACTTGTTCCACTTTTTATTTCTGTTATTATGTAGTCATTTACTTCTTCTAATTTGTCTGTATTTATAAACATAACTTTTGAATCACTTATTCCTATTAAGAAACCATCTATCACTTTACTTTCTAAGTATTTTATTATTAGGGCTATTACTAGCATTTCAAAGCCGAAAGTAACTGTTCCAAAAAGCAAGATTATTATATTTATTAGTAATAGGGCTTTACCAAGAGGAAGATTAAATTTTGTAGAGAATATTTTACCTATTATGTCCATTCCTCCAGTTGTATAGCCTGCTATGTATATCATTGTGTAGCCTATTCCACAAAGTAAGCCTATTGTAATTATGTTTAAGAATGCTGATGAAAGGTGTATGTTTAGTATGCTATTTATATCTTCAGTTAAGTACACACACGCCGTATAGAAAAATGCGCCTATTATGCTTGGTGTTGTTTCTTTTATTCCTAGGGTTATGACACCTATAAGTATTAACAATAAATTACCTATTAATAAAGTAGATGAAACATCAATATCTAGTAAATATTTAAATATTACACTTATTCCACTAAGACCTCCTGTTACATAATTATTAGGTAAAATAAATATATTAAATGTCAATGCAACTAAAAAAGTTCCTAGTATAAATAAAGCAATGTTAATTAATTCTTTTTTACGTTTACTATTCATATAATTCTATCCTTTTTCTATTTTATAATTATACCAAAAATACGGATTATTTTCTACTAGTATATTTGACTCAACGTAAAATAAAAAGAAGATGGTTACTCTTCCATGACTTTATCTACGAACTTGTGCTTGATTATTTAAATTTACTGCATAGGATAGTACGCTTTGATAATCTTGGTCTTCAAATATTTCTTCACCATATGTGTATGAAAAGTTAAAACTACTTCTTGGTGTTATGATGTTAGTTAATTCACTTAGTTGCTCTTCTGAAATTGCTGGTGGAAAATATATAAGTCCATTATCTCCTTCACTTTGAAATACTATAGCACCTTCACTTGCCCCGTCTATTCCTGCTTGGAAAGGAGCATTTGTATTTTCTATAACTATTCCTAAAGACCCTAGGCTTCTAACTGTTGCGTCTGCGT
This sequence comes from uncultured Muribaculaceae bacterium, assembly GCA_964457135.1. GTDB lineage: Bacteria > Bacillota_I > Bacilli_A > RF39 > UBA660 > MGBC139354. The sequence goes on along the minus strand of CAYWED010000023.1, from coordinate 9,455 downwards.
GGTGATTATAAGTTCCATCTAGTTTTTCTTTTATAAAAGTTCCATCTTGAGCTATTACTACTACACCACGGTTCCATTCATATACATTTCCTGCCCAGCTAGTTGGACTCCACATTTGACTCGCGTCATAAGTTCTACCTTGTTGACTAGTTTGTACTGGTGATGATGTTTGTGGAGTTGTTTGGCTAGGTGAAACGGGTGTACTTTGTCTTGGTGTGCTTACTTGAGGTTGCGATTGTGGTGTTGATACTGTTGTAGTTTGTGGTGATGTGCTTACTCGTGGTTTTCTAGAAAATAGTTTTGAAAAGTCTGTATAGTCTTTATATTTGTTATATATTATTTCTTTGTTTAAGTTAATTTCTTCTTTTATGTTAAAATCTTTTTCAATATTGTTTATTATATTTATTTTTTTGTTATAATTATAATATTTATCTTCATCTCTCATATTAATTCACTCCTTACTCATATTTTATCATAGATGTTTCACTTTTTCTATTATTTGTGATATGTTTCATTGTTCATTATTTTAAAGGCACGATATATTTGTTCTAAAAGAATTCCTCTAAATAAGCCGTGTGGAAAAGTTAAGTTGCTGAATGAAATTTGTTTATTACTAAGTCTAATAACTTCGTCAGTTAATCCATCACTTCCACCTATTATGAATGTTATATTAGAGTTTCCATTTGTTAATAAGTTGTCTATAGTGTTTGTAAATTCTATTGTTGATAACATTTCACCTTTTATTACAGTTACAATTACGTAGTCACTCTTGTTTATATGTTTTAATATTTCTTTTCCTTCATCTATTTTGTTATTGTCCTTTAATTCTATTATTTCAAGTTTATGGTATTTGTTTATTCTTGTTTTATAGTCATTTATTAAGTCAGTTAAATATTTTTCTTTTATTTTTCCTATACATATTATTTTTATCATATTTTTACCTCAGTTGGTATTTCTTGGCTTGCACATGTAATATTATCAAAGATTACTCCATTATCTTTTAATACTTTATTTACTGTTTCTAGTGCAATCCCAGGAGTATTATTTTCATGTGAAAGGTGGGCTAATATTACTTTTTTTGTATTTGGGCCTATTAAAAGTCTCAAGTATCCTGCACATAATTCGTTTGATAAGTGTCCTTTATCACTTAATATTCTTCTTTGTAAATATTCTGGATAGGGACCATTTATTAGTTTTTCTGTGTCATGGTTACTTTCTATTATGTAATAGTTTTTGTTTTTTAAATATATTATGTTTCTTTGATTTATGTATCCTGTGTCAGTTATATATACTACACTTTCATTATCTTTTTCTATTAGATATCCATTTGCAGTTAGGGCATCATGTGATAATGGAATAACTTTTATGAAGATGTCATTATAGAACATTTCATCAGTTAGATAAATACTTTTTTCATATTTTTCTTCAAGAATATATGATTCTACTTCAGGAGTTATGTAGAGAATTGGTTTTACTTTTTTTAGAAATACTTTTAGTCCATATGTGTGATCACTATGGTCATGTGTTATTAGAACTGCTGTTATTTCATGTGGGTCAACGTTGATAGTCTCTAATTTTTCTTTTATTTGTTTATAGGAAAACCCTACATCTATTAGAATTTTTTCATTACCTAAATCTATAAATGTAGAGTTTCCTTTAGAGCCACTTCCTAATACTACTACTTTCATTTTAGTTATATTCCAGTCTTAATGGGTCTATCCAGTCACCCTTCCATTTTACTCTAAAGTCAAGGTGTGTTCCTGTACTTTTACCAGTTGAACCCATTTGTCCAATTTCTTGTCCTCTTGTTACTTCTACTCCAACTCTCATTCCTGGTGAAAAACTCTTTAAGTGTAAGTATCCTGAAATATAACCATCTTTGTGATCTACCATTATGTAGTTACCCATGTCTTTCATATAACCAATTTGAATTATTGTTCCTGATTTTGCAGCATATATTGGTGAGCCATAACCAGTTCCGGCAATATCTATACCTCTGTGGAATGCACGCCCTCCATAAACAGGGTCTGTACGCCAACCGAAGTATGATGTTAAGTGGTAAGTTGGTAGTGTAGGCCAAGTCCATCCTCCACGTTCACCGATGTTGCTATTTCCACCTTTTACTACTACTTCATTAACAACTGGTACTAACTCCTCTGTTTGTGTTGGTACTACTTGTGTTGTTACTCCATTTATTGTTTCAGTGTAGTACGATACACGCTGCAAACCATTTTGCCCTACTTGTTCAGTGTAAGATGTTCCTACTTGCCATTTGTTATCGTATTTTGTTTCTTTTTTGTATGCTATTTCTTTGTCTTCAACTAGTGTGTTTTCTACTACTATTCTTATTTTTGGATTAACTAAGCCAACATTTACTTCTTGACCTGAAAATAACAATGTATTTTCGCTCATTATTTCAGGGTTAACTATTAAAAATTCTTTTACATTTAGTTCGTAGTCATCTGCTATTTCTTTTATTGTTTCTCCTGTTTTTACAGTATGTGTACCTTGTTGTTCTGTTGTTCCAAATAGCATATATTTACTTAATTCATTTGCATCAGTGAATATTTTATCTTCTGTACTTAAGTATTTTTCTTTTACTGTTATGTTCTCCATTACTCTTATGTCTTCTATTGTTGAGCCTGTTGTTTCTATTTTTTCTTGTTTTCCTTCAAGGTATTTTTCATAATTTTCTTCATCGACAAATGCTTTTATTGTATTTTCTACTGCTGTATCAAAATCTTCTTTTCTTAAAACATTTAATGTTTCTATTTCATCTTCACTACGAGATATAGTAATTTCATAGCCTTTTACTGTGAAAGGTTCTACGTCTTTTATTTTATCATATACAGTTTTTACTTCATCTACTTCACTCTCATATGTTTTAACACGAGTTGTTTCAAGCCCAATTGGAGCATATATTTTGTCAACTTTATATTCGTTTTTTAGATTTTGTTGTTCTTTATCTATTAAATTATATAAGTCATTTTCATTATTTATTATACCTATAGCCTGTCCATTTAGATATACTTGATAAACAGTTACAGGGTATTCGTTATAGTTTTTACGGTCTAGTCCTAGAATAAATACTAGACTACCAAGTAGTACGGTAAAAAATGTCCCCCAATAAACGGTTTTTTTATTCATCTTCATTTTCCTCACTTTTCAAGTAATTTTTGAAATTAGTAAAACTTCTTTCAAAGATTAAGTCGACAGTTCCTGTTCCACCACTCCTGTTTTTTGATATGATTAGTTCTACTGGTGATAAGTTAGGTCTATCTTTTGCTTTAAATTTATAGTAATCATCACAATATATAAATAATATGATGTCGGCATCCTGTTCAATTGAGCCTGATTCTTTTAAGTCGCTCATTAACGGTCTTTTGTCTTCTCTTGCCTCGACACCACGGGATAGTTGGGCCATTGCAATTACTGGAACTTCTAATTCCATTGCTAGTTTTTTTAGGTCTCTTGATATTTCGCTTACCTCGTTTGTTCTTTGTCCTGAGTATTTACTAGAACTGCTAATTAGTTGTAAGTAGTCAATTAGTATTACATCAAGTCCTTTATCACTATTTTTAAGTCTTCTACATTTACTTCTTATTTCGGCTACTGTTATTCCTGGAGTGTCATCTATAAAAAACTTGGTATCTGCAAGAAGACTAAGTGTTTCATTATATTTTTTCCAATCTGTGTGGTCAAATTTACCAGTTCTTAATTTCATAGCATCGATTTGGCCTATGCTTGAAAACATTCTGTTAACTATTTGTGTTGCAGACATTTCTAAAGTAAAAAATGCTACTGACTTTTTTGCATTTATTGCCATGCTTGTTGCCATGTTGATTGCTAGGGCTGTTTTACCCATACCAGGACGTCCAGCCATTATTATTAGTTCATTAGAGTGAAGACCTGTAGTTCTTTTGTCTAAATCTATAAATCCTGTTGGTATTCCTGTTACGTCTCCACCATTTTTTGCTAAGAATTCTATTTCTTCTTGGGCTTTATCTAAAACCTCTTGAATTGGCTTGATTTCTTTAGTCATTCTACCTGAGTTAACTGCTAATATGCTTTTTTCAGCACTTTCTACAATTGTATTTAAGTCATCTTTTTCTTCATAGCAGTCATCTATTATGTCAGTTGATTTTTCTATTAATGTTCTTAGTATAAATTTTTCATATATTATATTAATATAGTATTCTAAGTTTGCTGGTGTTGCGACTGTAGCTTCTATTTCAGTTAGATATTCTATTCCGCCCACTGCACCTAAACTTTTACTTTTTTCAAGTTCATTTGAAACAGTTGTTACATCTACTGCTATGTCGTCTTTTCTTAGTTTTATTAGTGCTTCATGAATTTTTTTGTGAGCGTCTAGAAAAAACATATTACTTGTTAACTCTTCACACACTTTGTCTAAGGCACTTTTGCTTAAGAAGGCGCAACCTAAGGCATTTATTTCGGCATCTATGTTTTGTGGTTCTTTTCTAGCCATTTCTAGTCACCTGCCTCCAAGATGACTTTTAATTCTGCTATTACTTTTTTATGTAGATTTATTTTTACTATATGTGTTCCTAATGTATTTACACCTGAAGCCTCGATGATTTTTTTATCTATGTTAAAATTCTTTTTCTTTAGTTCTTCACTTATTTGTTTTGAACTTATACTTCCAAAGACTTTTCCTTCAGTACCTGTTTTAACTTTAATTTTTATACTTAAATTTTCTAATTCTTTTTTTGTTTTAGTACAAGTGGCAATAAGTTCTTCTTCTTTTTGTTTTCTATCTCTAATTTGACTTGCTAAAACTTCATTACTTTTTTGTGAATAAGAAACTGCCTTTTTATTTTTTATGAGAAAACTACCAAACCCGTCTTTAACTTCTTTGATTTGGTCTTTTTTTCCAGTTCCTTTTACATCTTCTATGAGTATTACTTTCATAAGCCCTCCGTTAGACAATTATAACATAGTTTGTGGGAGGAGCGCAAATGTGCAAGATTTTGGTACTAGTTATTTAAAGAGTAATTTTAATTTGCCATCATCCAGATGGGTTTTAGTTTTCCATCTTTTTTTAGTGTTATTGTATATACTTTTTCTTTTAAAGTTTTTTCTTTTTTGTGGGCTTTTTTATGAGCATGTATTTTCATTTTTTCTTTATTTTTATACATCATTAGTATTGCAATTCTTATATATTCTTTTGCTTCTTTTATGGAAATATCAGGGTAAGTTAATTTTATATATTCATATATCTCTTTTATAAGGTTTTCATCTATTATTATTTCTGCCATTTTTTATCACTCCAGCATTACACTATAGTACAAAGGCTTACAAAAGTAAATACTTTTAGAGGAGAAAAAAAGAGCATTTTACATACTCCAAGATAATGTTGCATTCTTACTTTCCATGTATCCATTTTCAGTTAAGTAAACTATTGCTTCTTCTTTAGATAGATATCTTGTGTACTCAATAATTGCTTGTCTATTAACTAGTCTTCCTCCATATGGACAACTATAAACTACTGTTCCGTCTTCATATGTAGTTTTAACTGCTGGATACGTATAGACTCTTGTTTCTTCTATTCTATATCCTTTATTTTCTATAAGTACAAAGCCTTCAAGTTCTTTTGGAATATAATATTTTAATTCATTATATTCATTTTTTTCAACACAAGCATTTATTGTTTCTACTTCATCTGTTGAACCCTTATAAGTCACTTCTATAGGTAAATCTTGCTCAATATTATCAGTTTGTAATATTTTCTCGCTAGATGGTTCATCACTATTTTTTGGTTTTGAACTAGTGCATCCACCTAAAGTATTTAGTGCTATTACTCCTGCTAATGCAGTTGCTAACATTTTTCTTTTATTCATTGTCTAATCCCCCTTAACTGATTGATATAATATCATATTGAATATTTAAAGTCAATTTTTTCGTACCTCAATTACTACATATTTTTATTAAAGTCATATTTTATAAAAACATTGCCATGTATATTGGAAAACTATCTATGTTATTTGAATTTTCTATATTTTTAGTTAATAGTTTAATTCCATATTATTCAAAATAATATGATTTTTCTTTCAACATGATATATTATAATTGCCCTTAAATTTAGGAAAATGCATATTTTTCAAAGGAATATTGTTATGGAAATGCAGTTTTTTCAAAGAAATAATGTAAAAACTACCAATTTTTAGGTAGTTTATGCTCTTCTTACTTTTCTTCGTTTTGGTTTTTTAACTATTTTTACAGTTATTACTATTATTGCTAGTAAGCCAATGTAATATAATATGTTTTCTTTTAAGTATTCGATTACACTAAAGTTAAGTGCACTTTCTAATGTTACTGGGATTTCTTCGATTATTTCATCTTTGTAAGAAATTCTTATATTTCCAAGAGTAGTTCCTACTTTAGTATTACTCTTAATTAAATCTTTTCCTGTATATTCTATTTTTAGATTATCTTCGTTGTATGGTTTTTCTATGTATCTTGAAATATCTTTTGTTGCCAAAATTTTGTAGTTTTTTTCTTTTGCATATTTAGTTTCTAAAGTTTCTAGTATGTCTCCTGCTTCAACCATTTTTATTTTTGCATAGTTCTTTTTGAGTGAGTCGTGTATAGTTTGTGCATCCATTACATGATATTTTTCTTCAGTTGGAGCATTTGTTGTTACTGTTATTATATTTGTATTATCTATATTCATTAATGTTGATAAACAGTATCCTGCATCGTCTGTAAATCCTGTTTTACTTCCTTTTATAAAAGATAAATCTAGTTTTAATTCTTCATTGTATTTTGAAATTGTAGATTTAAGTTTCATATTGTTTGTTGTCGTATATGTTTTTGTTTCATATATTTTTTTAAATGTTTCATTTTGTAGTGAATAGTTTAGTAGTTTTAAAATATCTCTTGCTGATGAATAATGACCATTTTTATCTAGTCCTGTTGTGTTTACAAAGTGAGTGTGTTCTAGTCCTAGAGTATTAGCCTTTTCGTTCATTTTTTTAACAAAGGCATCAGTAGACCCAGTTAGGCTAATTGCTAATACTTGTGTTGCATCGGCACCTGAAGGAAGCATACTACTATAAAGTAAATCTTCATATGTTACAGTATCTCCTACTTTTAAGCCGGCTACACTTGCAAACCAAGGAATACCGGCTAACATACTGCTTGTGATAGTAACTTTTTCATCTAAATTTTCTATGTTTTCTATAGAAATGATAGTTGTCATTATTTTTGTAAGACTTGCTATGCTAGTTTCTTCATCAGCATTCTTTTCATATATAACTTTATCTTCATCTTGATTATATACTATTACATTTTTAGAATAAAGGTCTTTTATTTCTAGAGCACTTAAAGTACCTGGTAAAAATAAACAAATTGTTAATAATAAATATACTACTTTTTTCATAATTATTATTTTAACACAATAAAAGCAAAAATTGTTATTTAACTTTTGCTTTTTACATTTTATTTGTAATTTATTTGAGAATTAAATTCTACATAGTCTAAGTATATCATTAATAACATATACCATTTCCCTGTTTGTGGGTCACTTAATATTATGTGATCTCTTCCTGCTTGTTCTATGATTCCTGTGAATATTTTATCTCTATAATTTATTGAATCACTAAAACTCATATATACTGTTGCTGTTTTTCCTTTGTTTAGTCTTAAGATGTTTTCTATGTAACTTTGTTCCATTGCTAAATCTGGTACTTCTCCAGGATATGCTGTGTCTCTTTCATATGTAGATGCATCCCTAAATGCTGGGTTACTATAATAACTTCCGTTCATTTTAATTCCTCCCATAATAATAGTATTCAACTTATTTAAAAATAGACACTTTTATTATATAATTGTAGTAGGTGAAAAAGATGAAGATTAAAGTAGGAGTAAGTAATAGGCATATTCATATATGTGAAGAAGATTTTAGGTTTTTCTTTCTTGATGAAGTATTTAGTAGTAAAAAGGAATTATCTCAAGATGGAGAGTTTGCATCTAATTTTGTTCTTAGTATAAAGACACCAAAAAATGTTATAGATAATGTAAGAATTGTTGGACCTTTTAGGGATAAAACACAAGTGGAAATTAGTGTTACTGATGCTTATTTTTTAGGGATTAGTCCTAATGTTAGAATGAGTGGAGATTTAAGTGATGCTTGTGATATTATTTTATGCAATGGAGAAAAAGAACTCCTAGTTAAAAAGGCTTGTATTATTGCTAATAGACATATTCATGTGAATACTAATATGCAAGATGAGTTAGGATTACATAAAGGAGATATAGTAAGTGTTAAAGTAGATGGATTACGTGGTGGAATATTTGATAATGTTATAGTAAAAGCAAAAGATAATTATAATTTGGAGTTACATTTAGATACTGATGAAGCCAATGCAATGCTACTTAAAAATGGGGACGAGGTAGAGATTATTATGGATAAAGGAGAATAGTTATTATGGATGTTAAAAATATTATGTTAAGTTTAAAGAATAGTCAAAGTGAAATTAATAGTTTTAGGAGGTCACTTTGACTACGATGGAAAGACTAGTAAAATAGGGGAGTTAGAAAAAAAAATTAAGGAAGAAGATTTTTGGAATAACCCTAATTGTAATGAAATTATGAGCGAATTATCTATTTTAAAAAACAGTGTTTCATTATTTAATGATACATTAAACTTAATAGAAGATGATATTGTTTTATGTGAGATGGATTTAAGTAGCGATGATGTTAGTGTGCTTGAAAGTGATTTGAGTATTATTAAAGATAATTTAGAAAAACTTAAATTTGAAGTTCTTTTATCTCACGAATTTGATAAGAATAACGCTTATGTTGAAATTCATAGTGGTGCAGGGGGAACTGAGAGTAATGACTGGGCTAATATGATTAGAAGAATGTATGTAAGATTTTTTGAAAGTAATGGATATAAGTATGAAATTATAAGCGAACAGCCTGGAGAAGAGGTTGGTATTAAAGGTGTATTAATTAATGTTAAGGGAGAAAATGCTTTTGGTATGTTGAAAGGTGAAACTGGTGTTCATAGGTTAGTAAGAATTAGTCCCTTTGATTCTAATAAGAGAAGACATACATCTTTTGCTTCAGTTTTAGTTACTCCTGAAATCAATACTAAGATAGAAATTGAAATTAAAGAAGAAGATTTAAGAATAGATGTTTATAGAAGTAGTGGAGCAGGGGGACAAAGTGTTAATACTACAGACTCTGCTGTTAGAATTACACATATACCCACTAATATTGTTGTTACTTGTCAAAATGAGAGAAGCCAAATTAAGAATAAAGAGAAAGCTATGGAAATTCTTAAAGGTAAATTGTATTTGCTAGAAAAGCAAACTATGGATGAGAAAATTAATGCTTTAAAAGGAGCAGTAATGGACGTTAATTTTGGTAGTCAAATTAGAAATTATGTTATGCAGCCTTATAGTATGGTAAAAGATTTAAGAACTGGT
>CAYWED010000022.1:0-18419 GCA_964457135.1 uncultured Muribaculaceae bacterium | reverse complement strand
ATACACTAAAAATAATGAGACATAAGTTGTCGACTATAAACATTTACTTTAACGCAGGAATTTACTATGAGAATTCACCTTTGCATTTTTATTACTATCTGCTATTAATTTTAAAGTCAACTCGTTATTTGTTTTCATTTTTAATTCATTTAGTTCTTTATATTTATCATATAATCTTGTTTCATTTATTATGCTTCCTGCTGTCACAATTGTTAAAAATAAAGATAACAATGTTTCAATACCTGTGTTAGGTATTCCATCTAATGTTGTCACTACTGGGTAAAAACCGCATATAACAGGAATAAGTAATCCCTTTTGTAATTTTTTTAACAATATATTCATTTCTTTTTTTAACTCTTCTAAATATTCTTTTAGTTCTTCTATAGATGATAAATTAAAATTAGATGAATTAAATGGGTTTGGATTAGATGAATTTGAATGGTTTGGATTAGTATTAGAAGCAGTTTGATTTGAATTAGAGTTAGTAGAATTAACATTATGCGAATTGTTTTGAGTTTTGTATGCTTTTCTTTTTTCGTATTCTTTTAGAAGTTTATCAAAAATATCTATTATATCTTTTAAACTGTTTATTTTAGATTTTAGTGTTTCAAGTAAATTTTCTAATTCACTATCCTTATTGTTAAAATTTGATAAGACTTCTAATAAAACTCCTGCTTCTACAAATAAGTCAAACGCTTTATTTTTATCTAATAATGAAACAGCAGATTTAGTTAATGCTAATATTACTCCATTATTTATGAGTTCTTCTGTAATTTGTGTATTTGCAAATTCACTATTTTGATATTCTTTAATAACTTGAATGTTATCATTATAAATTTTATTTGCCTTGAAATGTTCCTCTTCAGATAATTCATATAATTTAAAACCTTTTTTTGATAATTTTTGGGCTTTTTCTATATTCATGCTTGAAGGCGATAAAGGTTTTGAAACCGTTCTATGTTCTTCTATTAAGTATTCAACTTTTTCTTTTGTATTAGTTAAAGTTGTATTACAAACTTTTTCATAATATTTAGAATTAGGATGTTTATCTAATACTTTTATGATTCTATGTAATTTAATTTCAAATTGTGTACATTCATTTATTAATTCTCTTAATTTTTCTTTCTTTTCTTCAACACTACCAAGTATTACTGCACTTTCGTAGTCTTCAGGCATTAATTGTATTTTTGAAGATAGATTGTTTAGTGCATCAAGGGCTTTTGTTTCTTCTTCTAGTTCTAGCGAATGCGCGATTTTGATTAATTCTTTTAGTTTACTAGCACAATCTTTTGCCTCAAATAATATGTTTGATAAAATAGTTTTATAATCCAGATGTGTTATTTCTTTACGACTAACATATATTAATATACTACTTAATTTTTCTATTTCTTCTTTAGATGTAATAATTTCGTTTTCTAATTTTTCTTTGACTTTTTCTTTATAAACATCTTCCATTATTTTTGATTTAGCATCTTCTGGTGTTAATGGTATATTTTTTAGTTCATTTTCTAAATTAGAAATACAATCATAAAGTATTTCCTCTTCTTCTAATAAGTCATATTTAAAGGCTTCTTTGGCAAGATTATTCAGGTTTCCTATAAATTCATAACCTACACTTACTAATTCTTTAACGCTTGTGTAGTATTCTCTTTTGTCTATTTTACTAGCAAAACCATTATATATAAGTTCGTTTTTAGCATTTATGATTACATCAATTTTTTCTATTTCTTCTCTAATAACTTCTTTTAATGCTAGGCGTTTAGCATATCTTTTTTCCTCGGCTGTATATTCAGTTTGGGCTTCTTCGAATGTAAAATCATCTGAATTCACATTACTATTTTGAGTGTTGTTAGATGTATTATCTGAATTAGTTGTAGATTTTTGTCCTGTATAAGTTCCTGTTTTTTGTACCTCATCCCAAGCAGCATCATATCTCTTCTTTTTTTCTTTATCAATTAATATTTCATATGCCTCTATTATTTCTTTGGCTTTCTCTTCTGCTATTTTTTTCTCTTCTTCACTATCATTCATATGATTATCAGGATGATATTTTGTCATTAATTTTCTATATTTTTTCTTAATTATTTTTTCGTTTGCGTTTCTGTCTACTCCTAATATCTTGTAATAATCTTTCCATTCATTTTCCCATTGTTCATTTATCATTAATGTCTACCACCTAATTTTAAAGTAGGACCATCATTTTCGTCTTTTTTTCCATCTCCTATTGCTAATATATTTTCTCTTGATTCTCCACTCGCAATTGCTATATTTACTTGTTTTATTATTTTTGACCAATCTGGGTTAACTTTTCCTTCTTTTCTAAAACTTTCTAAAGCTTTTTGTACTGCTTTAAAATTAGTAAAATAGCCATCTGGTGTAGGTGTAAATAATGCTAAATTTGACTCTTTTATTCCAATCATTTGTCCTGTTTTAATTGCATATTTATTTGCTCCTAAAAAGATAAACTCCCAGCCTAAAGCAATGCATTCTTTAATTATTTCTCTTGTAGATGATTCGTTATAATTCATACTTGCATTATCTTCACCATCTGTCATTATTACTACTATTGTTTTTTCTCCCTCGGTTTCTGCTTTTAATTTTTTCAAATTAGATGTTAGTGAATCATATATTGCTGTATAATTTCCATCAGCAACATAATATAATTCTGGAACTCTAGCTATTTCCACACGTTTGTTTATTCCATGAGAATTTCCATCAAATAAAATAGTTGTAACTTCTGTAGGTAGCCCTGTTTTTCTTTCATTATCTATTAATCCTTTGTATCCTGCAATTGTTGCGGCTTCTGTTCCTCTACATGAAGCACTTTTGTCAAAGAAAAAAATTAAATGTACTTTACTATCTTTTAAAATTTGTGATGCTTCTTTTAATACGGATTTAGACATTTGGTTTACCCTTTGCGATACAGATGGTGATTGACCAGATTTGTCTATACCAAGTGAGTTTCTTAAATCTTTAGTTATTGTTGATAAACCACTATTTGTACTTCTAGATGTGGATATACTACTACTTCCTTTAGTTATTGTTGATAAGTCTGTACCCCCGACTTTTTGTGTAGTAAATTCTATATTCTTTTTTCTTTTTAAATCTTCTAATGAATATGCCATTAAAAATCCCCTTCCTTTATTGACTTTGTATTTTATATCATACTAGCATAAAAGTCAAGAAATTTAGGATTATTTATTAATATATCTTTTAAGGGAGACTATACCTGATATTATTTCAAGAATATTTCCTAATATTACTATATAAGCGCCTACTTTGTAATTGTAATAGAGCCAAATAAATGCTGAGGCAAGAACAGCAATTCTATTCCATTTGACATTAGATTTTGAAGAAGATATTGTGTAAAATATTGTTATTATAACTGGTATTAATGAAATCGGTTTTTCATAAGTAAGTAACCCTAGCAGTAAAATTAAAATTATGAATATAATAAGCCACTTGCTATTCTCTTCTTTTTCTTTAAATATTATACATCTTAAAGTGGATATAAAATTCATAGAAGCAGCAGAGTATGCTCCTAGAAGAGCGTACTCAATTATATAAAGAAAGTTTGCTACTGCTTGAAATTTTAGTATATTTTTTCTTTCTTTATTTTGAATGCTTAAAACCCATATAGAAACAGCTAAAGAGCCTATTATTTGTGCTAGAAATTTCATATTTTACACTTCCTATTTTCTTATATGATACCATAAAATGTGTGGATAAGTTTAGTGTTATTTGAAGATTTTTTTACTTAATTAATTTATTTTCATCTTTATATTTGTAATTTAAGTTATTTGAATTTGTTATTACACTTTCTTCTAAGTCTTTTTCTAGAGTAATTTTTGCAACATTTGCTACATTTCCACCAATTCTTGCAACTTTTATATTTTCATTTAATCCTTTTGGATTTTTCTTTTTTACTAATCTTTTTGTAGCACTTTCTCCTAATTCAGTTAGAATTAACTCGATATCGTCCACATTATCTCTAAGAGATTCTTTTCTTAGACCTTTGAATGCTTTGTAATCGCTAGCAGACATTCCTGACCAACTTTTGTATATTTCATTAGTAAGAATTGCATATTCATAGTCTTCTTTAATTCCACTTTCTTTCCAAGCATCAGTTAGTTTATTTCTATTTAATATTCCTTTTAATCTTGCTTCTATCCAAGCATCAGTATATCCTCTTTTTCGATAATAATTCACTGCTCGTTTAATTGCTATTTTCGGGTCAAATACCTCATCAATTCTTTCACTTCCTAAAGTTGCTAGCCAAATTTTAAATGGTTCTGCTTTAGGACGGATTCGATTAGTCTTAATATTCCTTTGGTGTCTAGTGTATCGGTCAAATAGTTTTTTCCATCTTTTTTAGATTTCATTTTCAGTTGCACGATATTTTCGGACAACTGACTTCCTTCTTCTATTAATCTTCTTTTTAAGTCACTCCAATAGTTTCTAGGTATATTACTATTAGTTAATACTTTAATAACGTCAACTACACTAAAGTAATAATCTTCTTTTTCACTATCCCATATGCTTCTTATTTCTGCTCCTTCAAATAAATTTGTAATTGTTTCTAATTTGTTTTGATTCATAATTAGTCATCCTTTCTTAGAGTGGATATGTAGAATACCCTCTAATACTTTATACGACACAAATATAAAAAAACGCTTTTTATTTTTTTAAATTTTTTATTTTACGTAAATTTTTCTACAAAATTCGAGTTTACCTATGTCTATTCCTGTATATTATTTTACAGTTTTTGAGTAAACAAAAAGAATAATGAAATTAATTAGTTTCAATATTCTTCTTTATAATTGTTAATATTTCCATCCTTAAATATATATTAGTTATATATAATATTAATTCTACTCTTCCATCAGGTCTATTTAGTTATTTTGTATTGTTTCTTCACTATTTTATAACTATATTAACAATCTTGTTAGGTACAACTATTTCTTTTATTATTTCTTTATTAGTAATGTATTTTTGGATGTTTTCAAGTTCTTTTGATAGACGCAATAATTCTTCATTTGAGGTATTAACTGGTACTTCCATTGTTCCTCTTAACTTTCCATTGATACTTACTGCTATTTTTACAAGGTTATCTTTTGTTTTTTCTTCATCATATGTTGGCCAAAGTTCATAAGCAATTGTATCGTTATGTCCCCACATACTCCATAATTCTTCTGTTATGAATGGTGCGATTGGGTTTAATAGTTTTAGGAAGTTAAGTGCATAAATTTTTGGAAATACTTTTTCTTTATATACTGCATTTATAAATATCATCATCTGACTTATTGCTGTGTTAAAGTTAAGAGTTTCAAAGTCTTCTGTTACTTTTTTTACTGTTTGATGATATATTTTTTCAAGATTTTTGTTGTCTTCGTCTTTTATTTTGTTTTCAGTTGTGTATAGTCTCCAAACTCTATCTAAGAATTTTTTGCTTCCTTCTACTCCTTCGTTACTCCATGGTTTGTCTGCTTCTAATGGTCCCATGAACATTTCATAAAATCTTAATGTATCTGCTCCATATTTTTGTACTATATCGTTTGGATTTATAGAGTATTCAGGATATCTTTTTCCCATTTTTATTCCATTTGAACCAAGTATCATTCCCTGATGTACTAATTTTTTAAATGGTTCAGGTGTTGGGACTATTCCTTTATCGTATAGGTAGTTGTTCCACATTCTTGAATAAAGTAAATGGCCTACTGCGTGTTCTGGACCTCCTACGTATAAGTCTACTGGCATCCAATGTTCTAATAGTTCTTTATTTGCTAGTTCATTATCATTATGTGGGTCAATATATCTTAAGAAGTACCAAGATGAGCCTGCACTTCCTGGCATTGTTGATGTTTCTACTTTTGCAGGACGCCCTTTATAATTTATGTTTACCCAGTTTGTAGCCTTATTTAACGGACTACTTCCATCTTTGGTTGGAGTGTAATCTTCTAACTCAGGCAAAACTAGAGGCAAGTCTTCATCTTCAAGTGCGGCTGTAGTACCATCTTCAAAGTGAACAATTGGGATAGGTTCACCCCAGTATCTTTGACGAGCAAATATCCATTCTCTTATTTTATAATTTATTTGTTTTTTACCTATTCTTTCTTTTTCAAGGAACTCTAACATTTTGTCAATTGCTTCTTGTTTATTAGTTATACCATTTAAGAAACTAGAATTAATCATTTTTCCGTTTCCTGTGTAGGCAGTTGGGTTTAATAGATTATTAAATGTAGTTATGTGTAGTTCATCTTTTACTTCATTAATGATTGTATCTTTATTAACCCATTCAAGAATGAATTTATTTTGTTCATCTTCATCAAGATTAGTGTTAACTTTTTCATCATTAACAAGTTTGAATAATAGTCCTGTTGATTCTATTTCATAAGCAGTATTTTTATTGTATGCATAGTAATGGTGGTTGATTGGAAGAATAGTTTGCATTAATTCAATGTTAGTGTAACCTGTTTCTTCTAATATTTCCCTTTTAGCACATTCTAATGCAGTTTCATTTTCAAGTCTTGTCCCACCTATAAATAATCTTCCACCTAAGTTACCCCAGTTTAGAGTTAAGTATTTATCTGTTTTTTCATCATATAAAACTGCTACTATACTACTCTTAAATTTTTCGTTTTCTCTTTTTTCTCCTGTTATTTGTTCTATTACTGGTATTATTTCTAAATTAAATTTTTTAGCAAAGTCCCAGTCTCTTTCATCATGTGCAGGTACAGCCATGATAGCACCTGTTCCGTAAGAAGCAAGTACATAATCACTAATCCATATTGGAATTTCTTTATTGTTTACAGGGTTAACTGCATAAGCTCCTATAAATACACCTGTCTTTTCTTTAGTAATTGCAGTTCTTTCCAAGTCACTTTTTGACGCACATACTCTCTTGTATTCTCTTACTTTTTTTGCTTGTTCAGGACTAGTTATTTCGTCAACTAGTTTATGTTCAGGTGCTAGAACACAATATGTTGCTCCAAATAATGTGTCACATCTTGTCGTAAATACTGTAAAAGACTTGTCGGTATTTGCCACTTTAAAGTTTACATGTGCGCCTATTGATTTGCCAATCCAGTTTCTTTGAATTTCTTTAGTTGATTCTGGCCAATCTATTGTTTCTAATCCATTTAGTAGTTTTTCAGCATATTTAGGGATATCTATTACCCATTGTTTCATATTTTTTCTAACAACAGGGTACCCTCCACGTTCACTTTTTCCATCTATTACTTCGTCATTTGCTAGTACTGTTCCAAGTTCTTCACACCAGTTTACTGGCATTTCTATTTCACTCGCTAGACCATCTTCATATAGTCGTTTAAATATCCATTGTGTCCATTTATAGTAGTTAGGATCACATGTACTTATTTCACGGTCCCAATCATATGAAAATCCTAACATTTTTAGTTGAGACTTAAATGTAGCAATGTTTTCTTCAGTGAATTTACTTGGGTGGTTTCCTGTTTTGATTGCATATTGTTCAGCAGGAAGTCCAAAAGAGTCAAATCCCATTGGGTGAAGAACATTATAGCCTTGCATTCTTTTCATTCTACAAACTATGTCAGTTGCAGTATATCCTTCAGGGTGTCCTGCATGAAGACCTACTCCACTAGGATAAGGAAACATATCTAGGCAATAGTATTTTGGACGTGAGTAATCTTTAATATCCGTTTTGAATGTTTTGTGTTCTTCCCAATATTTAACCCATTTTTCTTCAATACTCTTTGTATTATACATTTTTATTTTCCTTCTTTCTTTTTTAAAATTCTACCTAATATTTCATAACAAGCATATACAAGCATGAGCATTATTACAAATCCAACTAGTAAGCCAAAAGTGAATGATTCAATGTTTATAACTATTACGAAAGTTATGCTTATTATGAGTGGATTAATTAGAGTAATTGCCCATTTTAGAGTGTTATATTTAGTTTTTCTCATATCTAATTTAAATTTGTTAATAATATAACTTATTTCAGTTTGTTTCTTTCCATTATTATAGTCTTTTCTTTTTCTATTTATTATAAATATGTAGATTAGTAAGAATATAATATAGGATGCAATAAAGTATATTAAGTTTTCTAGTATTTCATATTTCATAATACTCACCTCTTTATTCTTTTTGTTAATGTTGGTGTATCATCTAGTAGTTTTCCGTTTTCACCTATTAAATCTAAGTTTATTCTTCTTCCTTTTCTTCTAGGTTTATTATTTATTAATCCATTTGATGCTGAATCTTCGCTATTTAAGAAATATCCTGGTCTTTCTTTTTTTATTCTTGTTTCTAGTATTCTTTTCATTACCAAATATTTATGGTGTACTGCTCTTGACTTCCATTCAGGCGCTTTAAATCTATTCATTATTTTTGAACCTCCTTTTCTTTACTTTGTAGGTAAAATGTATTTTTGTTATTTTTTAATTCTTCTTTTTTTCATAAATAAAAACTTTACAATTTAAGGACGACAGGAGTGCCGCGGTACCACCTTAATTCATAAAGTTAATTATGCTTCTTAAATAGTTAACGCCTACTATACGAGAAGTTTCTCCAAAGCAAGTTCATAAATACTTATTGTTAGTTTTCACCAAGCACTAACTCTCTATAAAATAAGTTTAATTTATTACTACTCTTTTTCAATGAAACTTATAGTCTAATTATATTAAATTTTATTTTTATGTTCAAGTGATTTGTTTATTTTTTCTTTTTCTTCTAGTTCAAAAGTTACTTTGGCCGAATTTAATAGATTTTTTAATTCACTTTCTGAGGGTAAATACAGTTTATATTTTGACTGAAATAATTGTTTACTATCATGAAGAATTGAATATTTTGCTATATCTTCGTCAGTTTCAGCACATAAAACTATTCCTAGTGTAGGGTTATCATCTTCATTCTTTTTGAGGTCATCAAACATTCTAATATACATATCCATTTGTCCAACATCATTATGAGTTATTTTTTTTGTTTTTAAGTCTATTAAAACAAAGCATTTTAAAATATAGTTATAAAACACCAAATCTATATAATAATCTTCTTTTTCAGTATGAATATGGTATTGTCTTGCTACAAATGCGTAGCCTTTACCTAGTTCCATTTACACATTTTGTATGTTATATATTATACTTGTTTCCAAATCTGTTTCATTATATTTTGTAGGTAGATTATACCCTAAAAATTCTGCTATTACTGGATTTTTAATGAACTCAAGTTTATCTTGATATGGTTTTGTTATTTTTTTCATTTCTTCTCTTACGGGTTCTTTTATTTGAGATTTAAGAATTCTATAATAATATTGTGAAGAAATATTTCTTTGTAAGGTTCTTACACTCCAAGATTCTCTATATGCTTCATGAACGTACCATTCTCTTGCTTTTTCGTCATGCACTTGAAGTAGAACTCGGTAATGTGACCAAGATAGAATTTCATTAGAAGATTTTGAACACAGTGAGTTCAAAATGTTTGGAAAAGTTTTATAAAATTGATAAAAGTAATATAAATTTCTATAATCAAAACCTTTATCATATTTCTTTGTTAGATTTTTAGATAATTTATTAATAATCTCAATTCCATAGTTTTCACTTCTAGTTTTGTTTCCTAGTTCTTCTTTATGAATTCTCTAACCTATAAGCCAGTTTCTTATGATTAGAGTTGTATCTACATTTTTGTATGCAATTTCTTTTGCTTTCTTTATGATGATGTCTACATCTTTATTTATATTTGTAGTTTCTTTGATATTCAACAATTCACTACTTAAATTGTCTAAAATATTCACAAATATGCCTTCTTCTTTTTTATAATGTATTATTTAATTTTTCGCTAATATATTTTGCTTTTTAACCTAATTATTGTTTTTTCTTTTTACCTCCTAACGATTAATGTGTATTAAGTATAACAAAAGAATTATTATGTGTCAAACATTTTTTTGCGAGATTTTTATGAAATTGAGTATGACTTTCCTTTTATTATATAAAAAAAACTTTATAATTAAATAACTATAAAGTTTTAAATTTCACTTATATATTCAAGTAATTTTATGAACATTTTTATAAATAAACCTTTAAGACCATCTTTACGTAGTTTTCTTATTTCTATTCTCTTTTTACGTATTTCTTTATCGCTGAATAAGATGTCAGCTATTTTTTCTTTTAGTGTTGTTTCGATTTGTAAATCACTTATTATTTCGTCTATATCTTCATTTATTAGTCTTACTGCATCTATTTCTATTGCTTTACCACCACAGTTAATAGTAAGTTGCTGTACTGTAGGAACATCTTTTACTTCTATTATGAAATCTGTACCATCAGTATAACTTTCATATTCTACTTCAAATCTATTAACATTAACTTTTACGTCTTCAGCATTTTTAGTGTTTCTAAATCTAATTTTATAGTCTCTTTTTTCAGGGATAATTCCACTTTTTCCATCTACTGGTCTAATTATTAATGTGTAATTATTTTGTCTATAGTTATAGTCTATGTTTGTTATTATGTAGTATCCTTCTTTATATAAATTTGATACTCCATCATCTTCATATAGGTTGTATGAAT
Source organism: uncultured Muribaculaceae bacterium (assembly GCA_964457135.1). GTDB lineage: Bacteria > Bacillota_I > Bacilli_A > RF39 > UBA660 > MGBC139354. Next base: position 7,869 of record CAYWED010000022.1, on the reverse strand, counting down.
TGCTTTGACCTGGGAAAACATGAATTTCTAGTTTTTTTGGAGGATGTACATCATTTAAATTGTCTTCATCTAATACGGCTAGAGGGATAATTGAACCACTTTTTGCATATACTGGGTAGTCTTCATCTTTGTAGAATGTTACATATCTTTTTCCTCCTGGAAATTTTTTACCTGTTTTAAAGTCATACCACATACCATCTGGTAAGAATATTTTGTGAACAACTCTATTCATGACATTATCTTTAGGGTCAGTTATAGGACAGACAAATAGTTCACTTCCAAAGAAATATTCATTTTTGTATAATGGTTCATCATAAGTTTCAGGGTATTTGTAGTAAAGTGGTTGTATTAATGGAGACCCAAGTGTTGAGTATTTATATCCTTCAGTATAGATATAAGGTATCAGTCTATGTCTTATTCTAATGTAATCGCTTACTATTTTTTCAGTTTTTATGTCCCATTTCCAAGGCTCACGTTTATAGTATCTTCCTGCTTTTGATGAAAATCTAAATATTGGGCTATATACTCCTAGTTGGACATACCTTGTGTATAGTTCTCTATCTTCAGTTCCATACATATATCCACCTATATCATGACTCCACCAAGAAAGACCAATATTAGATGAGGTTGAGTTAAAGAATGGCAAGTATCTTAAAGTTCTCCATGATACTGTTGTGTTTCCTGAGTAAAGTGCTGGATATCTATGTGATGCAATTCCATGGTTTCTTGATAAAATTAGACCTCTTCTTGTTTCTTTTCTTTGATAGTTTTTAAATATATAGTGTGTTAGTATGAATGCAGTTATAGGGTCTTTAGTAGTGTCATCTAGCCAAAAGTAGTCTACTCCCATGTCTAATAATGGATTTATTACATTTTCAATGAATTTATTAAATAGTTTTGTGTTGTAAACATTTAATGGAATTATTCCTTCTTTAGTTATTCCTAGAAGAGAGGCAGCATCATTATAAAATTTATCTGTAGGGTTTATTCCATTTTCAGTTTTTATGTTAACTCCTAAATATACTTTTTCGTCATGCAAATGTTTTATTAGAACTTCTGGATTTTTAAATTTTTCATTGTCAAATTCATAGTTAGGGGTTAGTTCTTTTTCTTTCGGAGTTTTTGTCCAGTTTTTTCCTAGTAGAATAGACGATAATGGGATGTTGTGTTCTTTAAAATTTTCAACGATTGATTTTAAATCTTCTTCATTATAGTTTTCTTCTTTGTTCCACCACAACCCAAGAGCATATCTAGGTATGAATGCTGGATATCCTGTTAGTTCATAATAACTTTTAAGGGCAAGTCCGAAGTCTTTTCTATATATAAATAGATAAATGTCAGTTCCATCACTTGGATTTTTTAAGACTCTTCCATCAGCGACAAATACTGGTCTACCTGAATCATTTATTGATGCAAATCCGTCAGTACTATATAGTCCTTTCTCTAGTTTGAATGCCTTTTTGTCTCCGTCAAAACTGTATGATGAGCCTTTAAAGTTTCTTACTTCAGGGTGATTATAGTACCAAAGTTTATCAGTGTTTTTTAGTGTTACTCTAAGGTTAGAGTCAGGTACAAGTTTAGATGCTTCAAATGGTTTTTCTTTTGTATATTCTAAGATAAAGTAATCATTACTTATGTTTAAGAATTTTTCGTCTTCCTTTACTTTAATTGTTGGTTCTTCTTTAAATTTTCTATTTATTGCAAATATTGTTGGGTAATCGTTAAAGATTCCTGCCTCATTGTATTCAAGGCGCAGTAAAACATTGGATAAAACAGCTATCCTATAATTCTTGCCTTTAAATACATATTTAGAGTTTGCAACGCCAAGGCTTACATCCATTTTAAAATGTTCAGATAAATCACTCATGTTTATACCCCTTTATTCTATTTAATATCTTATCATAAAATATTTGTTTTAACAACTAGATTTATCTTTAATTTTGTGATATTATGTATCTGTGAGAAGAAATTTCATATAATAAAAAAGGAACACTTAACTTGCTCATGTTGGGTGTACCGATGTATGATTTAAGACGTCTAAACTGTTGCTATTAGTCAGGCGTTTATTTTTTTATGTAATTATGCTAGCTTGTATATTAGATAAAATATAATAAGCAGTAAAAGTAATATCAAAAAGTCTTTTTTACTCACTATATCACCTCACCTTCATTTAGAAGATTTCAGTGCACCCAACTGTTAAATTGTTCCTATAGCAAGTGTATCACAGTTCAAATAAATTATCAAACGTTTTTTCGTTTTTTATATTATTTATTGAAAGTACAAAATAGTTGATAGCTATTTATTATCAACAATTAAGTATTTTAAAGTTTTTATAGAACAATTCTCATAAGTTATATCATTATTTTTAATATATTCTTCTACTACTTTAGTCAAATTTTCTTTGTCCATATTAAAATGCATAAATTTACATTCCCATTTTGATATTTCATTTTCCTCTTTTGGTTTATTTATATCTATAATGCTAAGTAGAGAAGCATATGGATTTTCTCTAAGTGGATTATCTTTATCAAGGATAATTGCTAAATTTATCCAAGTTTTATTATCAACCAGATTTTCTTGGCTTTGTAACATATTAGCAATCATAATAGAAGTTCCTAAAATTGTGAATTTATCTTCCATATCTAATTCTAATACTGCATATTTTCTATTTCTAAGTTTTCTCTCTAACTGAGTATTTGTCCCTTCTGGTGACCAATAATAATCACTACTATCATCTTCTCTTGGATTTTCTTCGTTATCACTATAAAATAATGTTTCATTATAAACGTAAGCTATTTTCATAAGTATAAATTGATTTAATTCACTTAAAGATTTTTGTTTAAAACATACGTAGTATTTACCATTCTTATAAGTAATTGTAACTGCGTCGTTTATATTTTTCTTTTCTAAAATTTCTAGCATAGGAGAAAATAATTCTGTAAATTCATTATTATTAGGATTTTCTTTAATTTTTATTAAATCCCATAAGCGATTAACAATACCTATATAAACTTTTTGATTGAGATTTCTGAAATTTGGATTTGTGATACTAGGCATCCAAACTTTATGTTCAAATTCACTAGTAGTTATATTAAAATTAGGTTCTAGTTCTGTATTTCCTAAAAAAACTATTTTTTCTAAACTTAATTTAACTTCACATTCTTCATATAATTCATGATTTTCTTTTTTTATTCTATTAGTTTTAGGAAATTTAATAAAAGGAGATATTATAGAAACCAAATTAGCAAATGGATTAAAATTAGAATAGTTTTTAATCTTTATACTTTTTAATACTTTAATATTTAGTGCATTTTCATCAATATGTTTTATAGTAGATGGAAGTAAGAGTGAGTCAAAAGTTTGATTTTCTAAAGCACGAGCTTCAAAATATTCAAATCCTTCATTAAGGATAATTTCTTTAATAGGAATGTAGTTAAAGAAATCTCCAGATATTTTTATTAAAGTTGAAGGGCATATTATAGTTTTATTTTGCATTAGTTTTTTCATTTTTTGAATTAATTCTATTTTATCGATTTTAGTTTTAAAACTATTAAAATGTATTTCTTTTAACCCTTCTGGAAGATAATAAGTATCACTTTTCCTTCTTGGATACATATCTCTTTCTAATAAAGTATATAACTTTGCTTTTTCTTCCTGTCCTTGAAATATCAATAAACGATTAATTGTTTCAAGAGGTATTTCTTCTTCCCATTCAAAAAATTCTTCATAAAAATTTATGTCAGTAAGTTCACTTTTTTTAATTTTAAAATTCCTAAAAAGATAAATTATATTCAATTTTTCATTCATAAGTAATAATATGTTTAATAAATATTTGTTCATTAATATTTCGTAAGGGTCAAAATATCCTTTTCCATTTTTTAAAGTATCTTTAATAGCATTTATATAATTTTCATTATGATAATATCCATGATTATTAAGAAAGTAGTGAATTTTTTCTTCTACAATAGATGCATAACTTTCTAATTCTTTAAAATATGTTTCTTTAGTTACAAATACGTCACATATTTTATTTTATCTTAAAAGAAGTATTTTAAACTTTACTTTATATAGTTCTTGTAACCATTCTTCTGTTACTAAATTTCTTCCATATATGTAATATGCTAGAAATTTTGCTTCTAATGTTTTTATTTCTACTAGTAGAACTTCCTTTTTATTAAAGTCAAAATCATCTTTTCTAATATTCCATAATTCTTTTTCAAAATCGATGATTTTCTCTTTATGTTTATATACATAAGTTTCGAGCATTTGTTCAATTTGTGCTAGAGCGTCTATTTCTGTTTCTTTGCTTGGAACTATTTTTTCATCTGTAAATAGTGCGGTTTTCATTCTTAAAAGTAGTGCTTTTTTGTTATTAATTAATGTATTTTTCTTGTTCTGTAGGAATTATGTTGTAAATATCATTTTTTACATAACTATTTAATTTTAAAATTATAGATATTTTATAATTCTCATAAGCGACAAGTATATTAGTTAGATTATTTATTTCATTAGAAATGGCATTTCTTTTGTTTTTAGACATGATTACTTTGATATCAGTGTAAAGTTCTATTAAAGCGACTAGTCTTAATCTTGTTTCTTTTTCTAAGTCTATTATTTTATTAAAGTATAGTTTTAGTTTTTTAGATTTTATTTGGTAATCTAATTTTTCTTCTATAGTTATATTCTCTATAAATTCATTAGTAGACAAGTTCATATTAAAATATATATCTATATACATCTTAACATCATCAAACAATTCTTTAGAGTTTAAATCCACACTGCTAAAAAATTTGTTGCTATAAAGTAAGTCTTTGTAATTATTTTTATATTTATCTATAAGTTCTAGCATTTCTTGATTATTTTTATAATCTTCACGATTTGGAATTTTTATTTGACTACTTGCTAGAATTAACCCTTCAATGTTAGAATTATTTTTAAATAAATTTTTTAAAAAACTAAAAACTCCCATTTGTAAACTCCTTTAATGAAATGTTTAATATTATATATTAGAAAGACATTTTAAGCAATATTTCATTTTGATGTTTATACATGAAAGTTTAAGGAAAAATACTATTTTTTATTTGCTATATCCATATTTTCCATCGTCAAATTTTATAAATGCATTTATGATAATTCCTACTATGCTAATTAAAATGATAGATTTTAAACTTAAGTTAAATATGTAGAAAATAATTAGAAAAAGCGTTCTAGTAATGTTATTAATTAGTTCTATGAAACCTATATAGTTTGTTACTTCATAGTTTTTTCCATAAGCATATGTATTTCTTAAGACAATTGCATCTAAGGCTGACTTTGAAATACCTTCAAAGAAAATAATAGCTAGAAAAATTTTTGAGTTTGTGATATTAACTTTTAGAAAAAATACTAAAGCAAGTAAAAGACTAGATATTTTTAAGTAGTCTTTTTTATTTTTGTCCATTTTTTTACTTAAGAAATATATGTATATAATACTACCTAACCCGCATATAATGTTGATAACTCCTAAGTAACTAATTTCTTTTTTTATGAATAAATAAATATAAAGTGGAAAAAGTGAAGAGGCTAGATATCTTAGTTGGTCAATAGTTATAAATGCATAATTTCTTTTTGGAAAAGTAGATACAATATTTTTCATTTTTGATTTTGTTTCAAAAGTAACGTTTTTGATTTTTATTAATGGAATTATGCTTATAATCATTAAAATTAAAACTATAATAGTAAGTACAATATAACCATATGTACTTAAGATTTTTGCTCCTATGTATGTTGCTGGAAGACCACCTATGATACTAAAGATTGAGTATAAACTTACATTGTCGGTTGTTTTTTTGTCTTCAATTATTCCTAGGGCAAAAACGTGTCTACCGAGCCAATAGAAAGTTAAGTAACACGAAAATATTAGAGCTAAAAATATAAGTGCAAAAATGTGTGTTGTTAGAAAGTTTAGGTATATATAAGTTATACTAAACATTATACTACTTAAGAGCATTATTTTTGTATAGGAGTAAGTATTACCAAGTTTTAAAGTAAATGGAATTAATAAAGAGCAAAAAGCATATTTGAATATTAAGAATAATATGATTTCTTGTACTTCAAATCCTTTATTAAAAAGAAGTAGAGGAATAAACAACTCTACTAAAAGTTTTGCAAATGATGTAATTAAGATAAATAAATTGTATTTTTTTAAGTTTGACATGTTTATAGGATAACTCATTTTTTTATTTTTATTCTTGTATCTCGATTTTTAATTTTTTCTAATTCTTCTAATGTACATCTTATGTCTATTCTTGTTATTTTGAATCCTTGAATTTGATGAGTAACAGCTAATTCCCTTTCTCCTTTAATTATTAAATCTTCTATTACAAGTTCAGTTAATTCTCTTTCTAAGTCATTTAGCATACTTGTGTTAAATCTATAACTTTTTGTAAATGTACCAATTTCGACTTCTACTTCCACAATGGTTCCACTTATACCAGAAAAAAGTTCATTTATATTTTTAGAATTTAGATTTTCAAATTTAATACTATGAAAGTCTTGGGTATAAATATATTCGTTGTTTTTTGCTGTGTATTTAGGAATGTTTATAAATAAAAATAAAGACAAACAAATAATAAAAAAAGTTATTAACATTTTTTTCATAGATAACCACCTATAATTATTATTAATGTTTTTAACTTTTTTAAACTACCAAATATTGTTAATTATTAATTTTTTATTATTTACGAAACATTCCAAAAAAGCCTTTTGTTTCTTCTTCTAGAGTTAATGTTCTCTTTTTTTCTTGATTACATGTTTCTTCTAAATCTTCATTTTCTTCTAGAGTTGTTTTTCTATAAGCTTTAATTACACATGCTATTTCTTTTCTTTCTTCAGCTGTTAATCCAGGCCATTCTTCCTTAAGTATTTCTAATCCTAAGCAAACATCTTCTTCGTCATATTGTGTTCCTAATTCTATAAAAGTCTTAACCATTAAAGCAACATCACTTGACATATAAATCCCCCTTTTCAATATATTTGAATTGTATCATATAAACTCCAAAAAATCAATGGTAAATAATTATACCTAAATAAAATCTACCTATTATTTTTTAGTAATAACCCTTCAAAAAATCTGTATATTAATTTTGTAAAAATTGTAATTACTTTGTAACTTTTAGAAATAACATTTAGTTTCTCTAAATATTTATCTTCTCCCCATGAAGCATTGTTTACAATAAAATCTCCTTCATAAATTAAATACTCATTTAAGTATTCAGATAACTCTTTTATTCCACAGTAGTTTTTTTCTCTAAGACCTGCTATTGTACAAAAGTTTTTTAGTATATCAACTGTAAATTCACAACAAGTATAGCATTTCTTTATATTAACTCTTTTTTTGAAAGGATATGTTATTACTGAAAAATAATTATATAGATATTCTGATTCATGTTTTTTTAAATTTTCTAAGTATTTTTTTAAGTTTTTGTATGTTTTTGTTTTTAGTGGTATTTTGAATATTTTTACTTTAGTATCATCTTTGTAGCGTAAACTTGATTCGTTTACTAGACACGCATAAAATGTCGCATTTTTGTGTTTTCGTGTAAAGGAGTATAGACTGTTAAAGTTTTCATCAAATGAAACAGAACAGTGATTATATTCAAATCCTGTCATTTTTCTTATAAATTTTCCAGTTTTAAGTGGTGTTTTTGTTAATAAAACATATAAGTATTTTTGTTTGTTCATGTTTACTCCTCTCTTATGCTCTTAAAATTATACAATATATGTAGTTATTTTTCTATAAGAGTGTAAAAGAAAAAAGATAAACTAGTTTTCTTGGCACAATAAAATAGTAAACACACCTTTTTCTAAAATAAGAGTCTTTACTTTTGT
>CAYWED010000021.1:0-18810 GCA_964457135.1 uncultured Muribaculaceae bacterium | reverse complement strand
CACACACGCCTTTCACGCGTGCATTCACGGGTTCAAATCCCGTACCGGTCACCAATATGATAATTAATCCCCTGTTTTGGGGATTTTTAAATTTGAGGAGAAAAATATGTTTGATAAGAATTTTGATAAAATGTTATGGCTTATTTTAGAAAGTGATAAAGAAAATAGAAATGAAATTATAGAATTTTTGAAAAGCATACCAGAAGACTTAATTATGTCAATTAAAAAAGTATTAGAAGATAATCCTGGATTTAGTAAGGACATAGATGGAGAACCATGTTTTGAACAAAGTGTAACTTCTAAGTAAGGAACTATTTTTTCATATATTATAGAGTACTTTTCTGATGAAAAAAATTTGATAATAAAGCATGAGTTTCCTACTCCTGAAGGTAACACCAATCATATGAATTTTTGTACTGAACTTACTTTAAGTTTCCCAATTGATTTTGGTCTTTCGGCGAATTTAGGTGAAGAAATATATGTTGGCGATTATTCTCGAATATTTGAAGTTAGTGGAGATAGTAAACAACTACCTATTTTAAATAGAAATTTTGTTCCATTTATAGATTTAGACAAAAAAGAGTAAATGGTCTTATAGAAGAACAGGAATATGAATATGATTTCTTTATAAATGAGTCGGATTCTGTTGTAAAAAGGTCATTATTAAGAGGCCCTGTTCAATATAATCTAGTAGATATTTCTCAAATGCCTGAGAAAATAGATATGGTAGTGATAATCAATTGATTAAGAAACCTAAATAAAATATATTTTAAATTATACAAAAAACACAGATTAAAAATCTGTATTAGTTATAATATGGTTCATAGGATAAATATTCTTTATCTTTTTCCTTTATCCAAAATCCAAACTTTCCGGTTATTTTTACTTTTTTATTTAGTGGCTTAAAATTAAGATTTTTAGTGTTTCTAAAGGTTGAGTTTTTAGATGATGATGTTGTTATATGCGGAATTCTCAATTTTTCTTTTGTTTCATCTTCGTAATTTATATAATATTTCTTTAATTCTTTTGGAATTTCAATTAAAAAGCCACTGTTTTCTCCATCACATCCATATCCTATTAGATATATATCAAAAGTTTTTCCTACTATTTCATTAAAAATTTCATTTTTTTCTGGGTGGTATCTAAAAGTACAATGTACTATATCATTAACTATTTCTAGATGGTTAGTTTCTAATGAATATATGATTTTAAGCATTTCTTCATCAAAAAATAATGCTTCATAACTTAGCATATCTTTAACGCCTTTCTTTTAACATCTTTATTACGAGAATGTAAACTCATTTTGGAGTTTTTATTTTAGTGTTATTGTTAATTTTCTTACATTATCTTTTCCATTTTGATACTTTATAAAATCTTCAATATTTTCATTTATTAGAGGTAACATCTCAAATGGTAGTCCAATTTGTTTTGAGAGCATGCTCCTTGTTAAATCATTTAGTTCATAATTATTTTGGGTTTGCTCTCCTATTACAATTAATTTGTCTATTTGAGCGTCATCAAAGCGAGTCCCAGTTCTAAAACTTTCAATTACACTTTCTTTATTTTTGAATGCCCATTCAAGTGATAAAGTTTTTTCATCATCATCTTTAGTAGTATAAAACACTATAGGTTCCCCTACTTTTTTACTTATTACTTTATATAATTCACTTAATACAGTTAGTTTTTGACCAAAAGATTCATTTAAGTAACTAGAACATACTTGCAGTCTTAAAAACTCCTCTTTGTTGTATTTTATATAAAAGTTTATTCCTTTTCTAAAAAATCCTTTATAACTTCCACCCTCAAAGAAATATTCTCCATTTATAACTTCTAACCACATTGGTGTATTAAATCTGATTTTTTCTTTTAATTCATCTTTTAAATATAAACTTAAATAGTGGCAATCTTCTGCACTAGACATTATATTATCCATAACCAATAACCTCCTTATATAAATATCATAGCATTGTTTAAATGAAATGGAAAGAAAAAAAAGAATACTAATTTATTAATTAGTACCCTTACATTATCTAGTTCGAGTTTTTTCTAAAGTTAAAGTTTTTTGTTTTGATTTTAATACATATAAGTAAGAGCCATTTTCTTTTATAAATTCTTCTTCACAACTCATACAATACATACTTTCTATGGCTTCTTTTATTTTACTTAATTTATCTAATTTAGATTTCATGTCTTTGTCTTCTATAGAACCATATGCACCAATAGCAATATCATTATGACGCCTACTTGATTCTATTAGTGGATTTAAACTTACATTAGCTACTGGTAATTGTGTAATTAATGTATCAATTCGTGCGAATCCAAATTCAGGATTTATATTAGGTGCATATACTTGGTTTTTCTCATTTTCATATTTTATTATTGGTTCACCTTGCATTAATCTTACTTTACCTTCATAACCAACAATTGTATCTTTTTCAAATGTAGAAATATATGGACTAATTGAAAGTGCCGTATATCCTTTCGTATTTAGGTTTGGTACTACTGAGTCATATCTACCTTTTCCTAACTCACCTATTAAAACACTATTTGAAAGTAAATAAATTAACAAATCTGTATATTTGTCTTTTATTATTGCATTATTAGCTATCCATGAAATAAATAGTGATTCGTAAGTAAACATTCCAGTTTTTTCAAAATCTATTCCTTGTGTTTTACAAAATTCAATATATAGCATAGCCATGTATTCTATATATGTCATTTGTTTTAATTCTTCATTTTCATTTAAATTCATTTTTTATCCCCCTAAATCGTAATAATTGTACCATATTATGTTTCTTTTGTCAAATTTAGTAATCAATATTGTCCTTCAATTTATTTATTTCTTTACATACCATTGTCTAACACTTGCTGTAAATTAGATTTTTTACTTATTTTATAGTATAATTAACTCAGGTGATTTAAGTGCCTAATAATAGACTAATAAATTATAAAAATAGAGGAATGTTTCTAGAACATATGATAAATGATTCTAATCAATTTTATTTAAGAGAAGATAAGGCTGTTATATATAAAAAGCCTACTCCTATTAAGGTTCTAAATATTAGTTATCGTTCTAAGAAAACTACTCTTATAGACAAAGCAGTATTTAGTGAAACAAGTACTCTAGATTATAATGGACTTTATAAGGGTAAATATATTGAGTTTGATGCTAAGGAGTGTAAAAGTAAAACATCATTTCCATTAAATAACATTAAGCCTCATCAATTTATTCATATTAGAAATATATTAAATCACGGTGGGATTGCTTTTTTGATAATATTTATGAATAATAAATTTTTCCTATTTGATGGAGAAGATTTACTGGAATTTGTAAATAATAATGTTCGAAAGAGTATTCCATATGAAATTATAGAAAAACAAGGGCATATTATTAATGAAGGGTATATGCCTAGACTAGATTATATAAGTGTTGTAGAAAATTTATATTTTAAGGAGAGTAATTATGGCAAGTGTAAAGAGTAAAATTAAATTTAATAAGATTAGAAATACGGGAGAAAAGTTAAAGTCTAAATTAAAAAGAGAAAAAAATGATAAGAAGAAAGATAAGAAACCTAAAAATAAGAGAAAAATATGGTATTGGATTTTATCTATAATTACAGGTGGGGCTATTTTGATGTTTGTTCTTTTAATAGTATTTGCAATATATATAGTTGTAAGTGCACCTGAATTTAGTGAAGATAAATTATTTAATAAAGACTCAACTATAATATATAAGGCTAATGGTGAAGAGTTAACTACTCTAGGTATGAGTGTTGGTGGAGGAAATGTTGAGAAAAGAATTAAACTTTCATATGACGAGTTACCTCAAGTATTTATAGATGCTTTAGTTGCTACTGAAGACTCTAGGTTTTTCCAACATAATGGAGTTGATTTAGCGAGATTTCTTAAGGCTAGTATTCAACAAGTTTTAGGTAATAGTGATGCAGGTGGAGCGTCTACTTTGACAATGCAAGTTAGTAAAAATGCTCTTACTGATAGAAATAGTGAAGGATTTTCTGGTATTGTTAGAAAGTTTACTGATGTATATTTATCAGTATTTGAAATTGAGAAAAGATATACAAAGCAAGATATTATAGAAATGTATGTTAATAGTGAATATTTAGGTGGTATGGATATATATGGAGTTGAACAAGCAAGTCAAACTTATTTTGGTAAGAGTGCTACTGATATGAGTTTGGCAGAGGCTGCTTTAATTGCCGGGCTATTCCAAGCACCTGGAGCGTATGACCCTTACATTAATCCTGATAAAGCAAAAGCACGTAGAAATCAAGTATTAAATTTAATGTTAAGACACGGCTATATTAATGAAGAAGAATGTGAGATTGCTAAAAATATGCCACTTGAAGAAATGTTAATTAAGAGAAATGCTAGTACACATGTATATCAAGGGTATATAGATACAGTTATTCAAGAAGTAAGAGATAAATATGGGGTTGACCCCTACAAAGTGCCTATGAAGGTTTATACTAATTTTGATGAAGGAAAACAACAAGTTATAAATAATATATACAACGGAACTTATGGCTATGAATTTAGAGATGATGTTATACAACTTGGTGTTGCTGTAGTAGATAATAAAACTGGTGCTTTAATTGCTGTTGGTGCTGGTAGAAATAAAACTGGAGAGATGCAACTTAATTATGCTACACAAGTTAATGCCCACTTTGGTTCAACTATTAAACCAATTCTAGATTATGGTCCAGCAATTGAATATTTAAACTGGAATACCTACTCCCCTCTATTTGATGAAGAATACCAGTATGCTGGTGGAGTTATGAAAAACTGGAATGGAAAGTATAATGGTTGGGTTACTGCAAAGACTGGTTTATCAAAATCATTAAATACTGCTGCGCTTCAAGCATTTCAAGCAACAACTAATGAACAAAAAGTTAAATTTGCTACTAGTTTAGGTGTTACTCCAGGAAATCCTAATGAGTTTAATGGAACTATATATGAGTCAGCGGCTATTGGTGCATTTGATGGTGCTACTCCAATAAAACTTGCTTCTGCTTACTCTGCTTTTGCAACTGGAGGATATTATACAGAAGCATACTCAGTTAATAAAATCGAATATATTGAAAGTGGTGAAGTTGTAGAACATAAACCACATAAAGAACGTGTTATGAAAGAGACTACTGCTTATTTAATTACAAATATATTATTTAATGTTACACCAAGCGTTGCTAACGTTAGTGGAACACAAGTTGCAACTAAAACTGGTACAAGTAGTCATGAAGATAGTGCTGTTAGAGCGGCTGGAATTAAAAGTAATGATGTTATAAAAGACTCCTGGGTGGCAACATATAATCCTGACTATACTATAGCATTTTGGTATGGTTATGATAAACTTATGAAAGAGCATTACAATACACAAAGCACTGCTACTCCTCAAAGAAATAAAATACAATCATTATTAACTAAAAATATCTTTAATACAGGTTCTACATTTAGTACTCCTAGTGGAATTACTTCTGTTAAAATTGAACTTGAGAGTATGCCTGCAAGACTACCAAGTGAATTTACTCCATCTAATTTAATAGAGACTCACCTATTTATAAATGGTACTGAACCTACTGAGGTTTCAAATAGATTTAGTAAGTTAAATGCCCCATCTAATTTGAAGGTTGTTGAAAGTGGTAATAGTGCTACTCTTACATGGACTAGTCCTGGAATACCTGATGCTGCAAATAGAGAATATTTAACTAATTACTTTAATACTAATTATAGTCAATGGGCTGAAAAGTATTTAAATAGAAGACTTGATTATAATGCTAATAATATCGGGGATTTTGGATTTGATGTATATTTAAGAAGTGGAACTAATTTGACTTATGTAGGTCATACAAGTGATACAACTTACAAAATAAGTAATACAACGGGATATGATTCAATAGTTGTTAAGAGTGCATATACAATATTTAAATCAAATGCAAGTGACGGAGTAAGTGCTAATTTAACTGGTACATCTACTACATTTAAGATTGAACTTCAAGCACTTGAAACATCGACTGTTCCTACATTTAATCCTACATACAAAGTGGGAGAAGCAATACCGAGTGTTGGACTTGAGACTATTAGATTCTTAGTAAATAGTGTTGATTATACTAAACAAATAAGTCCTGCTGATATGAATTATGTTATTAAATTATGTCCAAGTGTTGGTACTTGTCAAGAAGTAGATAAAATAGATAATACAAAAGAAGGAGAATACGAAATAGTTTATACAGTTAATTACTTAGGTACTCCTCATAAAGAAACAAGATACTTGAAGATTAAAGAATAGAGAATTCGTGAGAGTTCTCTATTCTTTTAAAAAACCTTGCTTTTCACAAGGTTATATTTTTTGTAATTTTTTTGTGTTTAGTTGTTCAAGAAGTGATTTAAGTTTTTCATATCCTATTTTATCTTTATTATATGTTTCTTCATTTGCATCGAATGCTACTTGTGCATTTAGTAATGCTTGTAGTAAGCCTTCTTTTTCTTCACAATCTTGAATTATAAGTAAATTCATAAATGAGTTTAGGAAGAAATCGTACATTACTACACTAGTGTTTAAATCTTCAATATCTCTACTAATATTTCTTTTGACATCATCATAAAAATTAAATTTATATAATACTAATAATATTTTACTAAATTCAATTAAATCTTCTTGACTTAAATCTTCTCTTTCAATTTGCTTTTTCATTTCTAGAAGTTCTTCTACTGTTTTTGCTAAACTAACAAATTCATTTGTTTTCATTTTCTCCCCCTTCAATGTATTTAATTATATGCTAGGATTAATACAAAGTCAAGATATAGTATTTTTTTTGAAAAAAATAAGCCTAGATTTTACTTTCTAGACTTTGTTTTCTCTTTATAATATTTACATATTTCTTTTAAACCACATGTTTCGCATTCAGGGTTTCTTGCAGTACATTTATATCTACCAAATAATACCATTTGATGATGTAGTTTACTCCATTTGTCTTTAGGAAACTTTTTCATGAGTTTTTTTTCAACATCTAAAACATCATCATTTGGTTTTGCTAGGGAAAGACGTTTACTTACCCTGTCAACATGGGTATCTACTGCAATACATGGTTCATTATATAGATTAGATAGCACAACATTTATTGTCTTTCTACCTACTCCACTCATTTTAATTAGTATATCTCTATTATTTGGAACATAACCTCCTAAAGCAATTAAATCACTTACAATACTTTTAAAGTGTCTTGCTTTTTGTTTATACATTCCAATTGTTTTTATATGACTCTCTATTTCACTTATAGATAATTCGTTTAAACTTTCTAGTGTAGGGTATTCTTTAAATAAAGGGGCTGTTACCATGTTTACTCTTTTATCTGTTGTTTGCGCACTTAACATTACAGCTAGGAGCAGTTCATAATCTTTTGTGTAGTTAAGTTCACATTTAGGATTTGGAAAAAGATGATTTAGTTCATTCATTATTTTTTCTTCTTTATTCATCACTTGCACCTAGCCAATCATAATCAAATAGTTCTTTGTATTCTTCTTCATTTTCTGTAGGTTTTCTCGTTTTCTTTGTCCATTCGTATATAATTTTATCTATATATCTTAAATTACTTACTCCATTTATTACAGCCTCTTTTAGGGCACTTGTAATGGTTTCTTCACTAACTCCATTATTTAGCCAATTATTTATTGTTTCATATTCTATAGGGCTTAAACTACGGCCAAATTCACTTTCGAATTTAGAGTATATATCGGACTCATTTGTTTTGTCATTTTTGCTATTTAAAATTAGTTTGTCATAAAACATTTCCAAGGATATGCTTTCAGTTACTTTTCCATCAATTGTTTCAACTTTAATATCAATTATTCCTTTAGTTAATAGTTCACTATAGGTGTTTAGTATTTCTTCTTCATTGAGACTTAGTTTTGACTTGATATCCTCTAAATCTAGAGATGGTTTTTCGTTTAGAAAATATAAAATCAATAGAAATCCATTTAGTGTTAGGTTTAGAGTTTTTATATTTTTTAAGATTAGTGGATTTATTTGATAACTTTTTTGTTTATATAGTTTTTTTAAATCATTCACTTTTGTTCACCTCAATTCTTGTAATCTTTTTATTATTTCACTTTTTTCATTTTTTAAGGTTTCTTCTATTATTTCACTCTCAATAGTTTTTATGATAGTGCCAAGATACTTACCTGGTTTTATATTAAGAATATTACATATTTCTTCACTGGAAACTTTAATATCTATTATACCTTTTATGGGAAGATTAGTATATATTAAATTTATTTTCTTTGCATTTATTCCTAAGATTTCACCTGCTACAGTGCATATAAATAATCCTTTTTTATATATGTCATATTTATTTATAGAGCCTTTTTGTAGAAGTGATTTTATTCCTTTTATTTGTTCTTTTTCATATTTTGAAAATACGTAATTATCAGTTATTTCAAGTTGACTCCATACGCCTATTACCGTGTTTGTTTCTACAAAGTTGTTACTCTTAATTCCGATATATTCTTCTAAGTCATAGAGTTTTATGAAGTCTAAAAACCTTTTAACTTTTTTAGTTGCAAATAGTTTATCTAATTCTTCTTTTCTTTTTACTATGTTTATTTTTGTTATTTCTTCTTTATTTTTTACTATATAATCTATTAGAGATTGGTCAAGATTAAAGTCTAAAGTGCTCATAAATCTAAGTGCTCGCAATATTCTTGTTGGGTCTTCTTTTAGTTCAATATCTGCATTTCTGATTGTTTTAATTATTCTTGACTTTATATCATCTATTCCATCTAGGAGGTCTATTATGTTCTCTTCAGAATCCATGCATAGTGTGTTTATTCTAAAATCTCTTCTTTTTAAGTCTTCTTCCAGACTAGATGTGTACTCTATTTTACTTGGTTTTCCGTGATTGTATGAGAGTTCACGCCTGAATGTAGTTATGTCTATTATGTGGTTATTTACTTTTATTTTTACTGCACCATATTCTTCGTAAGATGCATCAATACTCGTGAAGATAGTTTTTAAGTCTTTTGGTGTTGCATTTGTTATTATGTCTATATCTTCACTATTTATATTTAGTATTTGATTACGAACAAAACCACCTACAATGTATGCTACAAAACCTTTTTCTTCTATTTTTTTTAATATATCTTTATAGTATTTTTTCATAAATATTACAAAATGACTAAAAAAAAAGCTCTTGGCTTTTTTTAATTTAAAGCATCTTTTAATTTGCTTCCAGCTTTGAAACTTGCAACAGTTTTTGCAGGTATCTTTAATGGTTGTTTTGTTAAAGGATTGATTCCTTCTCTAGCAGCTCTTTTTTTAGCACTAAATGTACCAAAACCAACTAAAGCAACTTTTCCATCTTTCTTTAATCCACTTTGAATTCCTTCTAAAGTAGCATCTAAAGCTCTACCAGCATCTGCTTTTGTTAAACCAGCCTTAGCAGCAATGAAATCGATTAATTCATTTTTAGTCATTTTCTATTACCTCCATCTATTTTTAAGCTAATACGCTTATGTCTTCATTTTACTATATAATAGGCAAATTGCAATAAAATTTTTAGCATTTTACATCTTTTTTACTAATTTGATGTTTTTTAGTATTTTCTATGGTCCTTGCAAGTTGATTTTGGTGTTTTTAGGGTACTTGAATTTATAAGGTGTATTTGGTACAATGTATTCGCATGGAGATATTCCATATAATATAATTAGGGAGCATTTAGTACTTGCTGAATGCATACCTACTAAATTCGGTTATGCATTTGTCAAACGACAGATGCTATTTCTTTAGTATTAGCATCAAAATGATGATAAGTACTAAAGTAGCACAAATGTGTTCTAACAACTTTAAAATAAAGCGTTTCCACCTCAATGTTAAGCCTCCTCCCTTTGTCATATTCACTTTTCGTTCATACAACTAAAAGTGTAGGCAAGCATCCAGGGTAATAAATTACTCCCTTAATTAACAGGTGATTATATTAATTTTCATTTGTCTATATTTTTTGTAGCAAAATAAGGTTCACAAAATTGAGTTTTGTAGTTTCAATTTTTAATTTTATGATTTAACTAATTTTTTTAGTGCTGTTTGTTTATTTATATATTCTTGTATATTAGCGTTTTTTAGTGCATTTTTATGTACTAGTATGTTTCCTACTTTCGTGAATTCATAAGATTGCTTTGGTGTTACTTGTTTAAATATTTTAGTATCACTAGTATTTTCTATATTTAAAAAGTCATATTCAAGATTTATGTATGGGTATTTATTTTTATTATTTATATAATCTATATAGGAGACAATTTCAAAGTTATTCTTTTTATAAAACGAATACGCTCGCTTATTTAGAATGTCTTTATCCACTTTTCCATATATTCTATCAGTAGACATTTCATTTGGTGTGAAATACCCATCAATTAAAGCACCATTATAGTCTTTTAAAGTGTAATCTAGAAGGTCACTAAGAATAGAAGCTATACCGAGGCTTCTATATTTTTCATAACAATAAACTCTACTTAGTCTAATTCTATTGTTTGGATAAATCCAAATATCCATGTATCCTGTATTATCGTATTCTTTATTGTATGCTTCAAAGTTGATTATATTTCTTACTTCTTTTATTATTATAAGTTCTAAATTCTTATTTTTATCTTGGAAGAAGGCAATATTTGTTACATCTTCATCGCATGAAAAAAACTCGATTAAATCTTCAATATAATTCACTTGTTTTGCCTCCTTTAAATTCAATTTATTATATCACCTTTGATTTTTTTATAAAGTACAGTTAGGAATAAAATGATGGTTAATATACTCTTTTAATTAGTTTTAGATTAGGGTTATATTCATGTATAGAGGCTGGGGAGACATTAAACTTTTCTTTGTCTAGAGAAAGTTCTTCATTATTTAGAATAAAATACACCATATTAATTACACCACGGTAAGTTACTATTAAAGTATTATCTTCTTTTAAAATCATATCTAGACTACTTTTTATTCTTTTGTAAAAGTCTAACATAGATTCTCCGTTTGGATATTTTTGATTAAGACTGTTAATTTCTAGATATTCTTTATAATATTTTTTTGCATATTCTTTAGGTAATCCAGTTAAAGCTCCTTTATCTAATTCTCTTAGATATTCTTTTTGTATAATTTCAAGATTTAAATGTCTATTAATAATAGTTGCTGTTTGTAGGGCTCTTGTGATGTCGCTTGTGTATATTTTATTAATATGTAGTTTTTGATTTTGAATAAACTTGGAAGAGACTTCTACTTCTTTTATACCTTCTTCTATTAGTGGAGCATTACTATGTCCTCCAATTAAGGTTTCATCATCTAATCCGTGTCTCATTAAATATATCATTTAAAATCCCTCCAAACTTCTGACTCTCTAGGCTCGGTGGAGTTTTGATATTTCCCTTTATATAAGTTAACACTACCAAATACTTTCCAAAACATTATTTGACCTATTTTCATTTCTTTATAAATCTTAACTGGTTGTGTTGCGTGTAATTGCAAAGTTAGTCTACCTACAAATCCTATATCTACTAAGTCTGATGTAATTTGAACAAATAATCCTAGACGGCCTGTTGAACTCCTGCCTGTTATTACTGGAACATAGTAGTCGCTACCTATTATTTCATTTGTAAATCCTAAATAGACTTTATTAGGTTGTAATACTAAGCCTTCTTCTGGTATAGGTATTATTTTTACTTTTTGTTTTTGTTTTGCATCTAAAATATCGCTAGTGTAAACTTTAACATAATCTCCTAAAGTGTAATTATAACTATTTGGATTTATATCATTTTCATTAAAAGGGTCAATAGTTATTTTATTATTAATTACTTCTTCTTTTATCTTTAAACCTGATAGTATCATTTGACTTTCTCCTTTTTATAGAATTCGCTTATATGAGGTTTTGTGTATTTTGTGTAATTTCCGTTATATTTTTCATATTCACCATCAATGCACCAAAATGTAACTTGGCCTACTTTCATATTTGGATAAACACGAAGAGGTTCTACTACTTTTAATTCTAATGTCCAGGAGTGGGAACAGCCTACATGGCCTAGTGGAGCCGTAACTTGCAGAAAAAGTCCAAGTCTTCCTACTGAACTTCTACCTATTAACTGGGTAACATATTTACTAGAGCCAATTACCTCAACTGTACTTCCTAAATACAACTTATTTGGTTTTAGTACATATCCTTCTTTTGGTATTTTTATTTTTTTAAATTTGGTTTTCTTCTTTGGGTCAATTATGTCGTCTTCAATTTCTAGTAAAATACGCCCTAATCTATAGTTGTAACTATTAGGATTAAGCAAACTATCATTAAAGGGATTTATTGTAATATTACCAACACTTACCTCTTCTTTTATTTTTAGACCACTTAGTATCATATATCGAAACTCCTATATTTTTTTACTAATGAAAACTCACTTTCTGATAACTCTCTTGTTTCACTAAAGTTTGCTATTTTATTTAAGTCTTTGTTATATAAGTCTATTTCTGGGTCAGGCGCGTGTACTAGATTTAAGTGGTAATTTTCTCCTTCGTAATTAATGTATCCATTATAGTTATTAGTAAATCCAAAGTTATTTCTTATTTGTCTTTTTAAGTTAAATGTATCTAATAATAATTCTTCAAGTGAAAAGTCTTTGTCTAATATATAAATTAAGCCAACATTACCAAATAGGTGAATTGTATTTAGAAGATGGCGGCGAACTAATTCAAAATATTCTTTAGGTTTGTCTAGATATAAATTTTGTGCATTTAGATAAAAGTTATTTATAAGTAGCCTTTGTAATACTTTAAAGTTAGAGAGTTTTATTAAATTATCTATTTCATTTATGTAAGTTCTTGCATCTGGTTTTAGTAGTAAGTAAGAGTATAAGTTTCTTTTGGTATCTAACTCCCAGTTTGTGTAAAAATTCCCGTCACTCCAAAGTATTATTCCACTAAAGTCTCCTACATTATTATCTTTTTCTAATATTACATTTTTTCTTTCGTAATCAAAATCAATATAGTTTTCTTCATAGTTTGGGCAACCTGGATATAAAGTTCTAACTACATAACTATCTACTAAATTTTCAGTAACATTTACTAGTTCATCTAATTTATTTGGTGAGTCAATTCCGTTTTTTATTAGTGGGATTGATAATCTTATTTTTGCATTAGGATTATTGACTCTAAAAAACTTTAATTTGTTTTCAAGTGAAATAGGTATATTAGGTTTCATTATTTTACTATTTATTAATGTATTATGATGCGCGACTGAAATGTTTATTTCATCTACTGGTCCAATATTTTTTAGAATATTTCCATTAGTATAAAGTTTTATATAGGAGTCTGGTATTATAGTTTTTATAAGACTTATTATGACATCTATTTTATTATGTAGTAACGGTTCTCCTCCACCTGAAATTTCAAATACTTTTATTCCTCTACGACTCAAAAGTTCTAAGTTTTCTATAAGTTTCATGTTTATTTCTAGGAATTCACTACCTTTATTGTAGTTTCTAGTTTTGCTTATACAAAAAGTACAGTTAGCATTACATGCTTTTTCTACTGGTATAATGTAACACTTGTTTATCATTTTTTATCACCTCCATAAGATTTATTAATTCGTTTTCATAATCACTAAGACTATCAAAGTTATTTATTTCATAATCGTATGGTATATCACTTTGCCATTCTAGTGAAGAGTTACTATTTGCTTTTGTGTGGTCATTTCTTTCTCGGTTGTAGCCATTAATTTTAATAAATATAAAGCCTAAGTTTTTTAAGAATTCATAGTCATATGGTCTACAGTCATCATTAATTATTATTTCAGAAGTGTCTTTAATTTCATTAAGAGTTTTTTCAAATGTGTCTAGTAAAAAGTTCGGATTTTCTTTTCTAACTTTAGACCCTAAGAACTGTAATAACTCTCCATCTTGAGTGTTACCTATATTTAATCCTAATTTTTTATAAAAACTTGCTTGCATTTCATATAAAGGTGTTCCTATTTTAATTATTTTCACATTGTAAATTTCACTAAGTATTTCACTTGCTGTGGTTTTTCCGTAGCCCGATGGGGCTAGAAAACATATTTTTAAATTCATAAATCCTCCATTATTTTACTTTTTTGTGTCGGTTTGCTATAATGAAGGTACATAAAAAGAATTTTCTTTGACCGGAATTTTTATTTTATGTACGCTTCTTAAGCGTGAAAGAGTTTGTTTTTACCAGAAACATCTCTTTTATTTTTTTATTTTTTTAATTTTAAACAATTTACGTCATCAAATGGTAATCCAATATGTAAACATTCTTCTTCACTAGGCATTCTTTCTATAATGATTTCATCATATCTTATATAGTTTTGCTTTAATTCTTTTAATGATAGAGTTTTAATTTTTGCAGTTCTTATACCGAATTGGACTAATTGGACTAAAACCATTTTTTTATTATCTTCTTCATAAATATTACAAATTTTAACTATTTCTTTTGTTTTTTTATTGATAACATATCGTCCAACTTTATATGGATATGGATTATAAAATTCTTCTGATAATATCAATTTTTCATCTCTACTATTAAACATTTTAATTATCCTCCTTTTTTATTTGTGTATTTTTTACACTTAATATTTGTTTAAAAATGTATTCATAGTTAGAATACGTTTTTGTTTTTAATTTTTTTGTTGAATTTGTATAATTTTGCAGGCTTTTTTCCTTCAAAGTTGATTTGTTTTTTCGTATCAGTTATTAGTTCTAAACTTAAAAGCTTTTTTCTAAAGTTTCTTCTATCTAATTTCTTATTTAATATGGCTTCATATGTTTTTTGTATTTCTGGAATTGTGAAACCATTTGGAAATAATGATTTTAATATGTCAGTTGTTACGATTTTTTCTCTTAATGTGTTTATTCCCATATTTAGTATTTCATTATGGTCAGATGCTAGAGGTGGGATTTCATCTATTTTAAACCAATCTGCATCTACTGTTTTGAGAGTTTCTTTAAAAACTGATACTTTTGCCGAGTCGATTATGCCTATGTAAGATATGGCTACCATTCTTTTAATAGTGGAACGAAATACATTACTAAATACATTTGAAAAATAAATATCAATATTTTCAATTCCTGTTTTTTCTTTTATTTCTCTTCTCATTCCGTCTTCAAGTGTTTCATTATTGTATAATGCACCACCGACAAGGGCCCATTTGTCTTTGAATGGTTCATTTTTTCTTTTTATTAATAATACTTTAATGATTCCTTTTTCTACAGTGAAAATTGAAGATATTACATGAATTCCAATGTTTTTGTATAAAGGATTGCTTGTTTCCACTTTTTTCACCTACCTTACAAAAACATTATAATGCGTATATAATACACTTGTCAATATTATTTTACACAAAAGAAAAAAACTTAATCTATAAAACTATAGCGATTAAGTTTCCACTTCCTTTGTTAACTATTTTTGTAATAGTATTTGCTAGTTTATACCTAACACTTTCTGGAACTAAATTAAGTTTTGCTTGTATTCCTTCTTGAACTATTACATCTAGACTACGACCAAATATTTCACTTTTCCATATGTTGTTAGGGTCTTCTTCTCTTCCTTTCATAAGGTAATCAATTAGTTCTTTACTTTGTACTTCACTACCTATGATTGGCTCGAATGTGCTTTCTACATCTACTTTAATCATATGTATGCTTGTTGCCACTGCTTTTAGTTTAACCCCGTATCTTCCACCTTGTTTGATTACTTCAGGTGTTCCTAGTTTCATATCATCAAGTCTAGGAGATGCTATTCCGTATCCTGTAAGATATGCTTGTTTTAAGGCTGATTTGATACTTTCATATTCGCTTTTTCCTTCACTAAAGTCTTGGAATACTCTAAGTAGTTCGGCTTTTGAATTTATGTTTACTCCAATTAATTCTTGTAAGACCTCATCATATAATGTACTTGGTGCTTCTAAGTTAATTGTTACCTCTCCTGTGTTTGTGTTAAGGTTTGAAATGTATGCATTACTGATTATGTCGTTTGCTTCAAAATTTAGATTTATGTTTTCTATATCTCTTAATTTATCTACACTTACTACACTTTCTTTCATAGCATTTACGAATGTCTTTTTGATTATATGGTCTTTACTTAAAACACTTACCCAATCTGGAATTTTTACTTCTATGTCTTCTACTGGAAATTCGTATAGTGCCTCTTTTAGTACATTTAAAATATCAATTTCTGTCATGTCTATTATACTTAATGGGATGACTGGAACACCATGTTTTTCTCTTAGTTCGTTTGCAATCATTGTTGTTTCTGGGTGTGTTGGATGAGTTGTGTTTAGTATTACAATAAATGGCTTGTTAATGTTTTTAAGTTCAGTTATGACTTTGTCTTCTGCCTCTACATAATTAGCCCTTGATAACTCTCCGATAGAGCCATCAGTAGTTACGACGATTCCTATGGTACTGTGGTCTTTTATTACTTTTTCAGTTCCTATTGTAGCAGCTTCTACAAAAGGAAGGTCTTCAGCAAACCAAGGAGTTTTTACCATTCTTTGATTTCCGTTTTCATCTTCATAACCAAGACAATCTGGAGTTATAAAGCCAACACAGTCAATTAGTTTCATGTTAGTAGTAAATTCTTCTATTTTGATTTTTGCTCCACTTGAAGGTACAAATTTAGGCTCGATTGTCATTATTTGTTTACCTTGGGCTGTTTGAGGAATTTCGTCTAATGCTCTTCTTTTTTCATATTCATCTTCTATATTAGGAACTACTAAGTTTTCAATTACTTTTTTTATAAATGTACTTTTTCCTGTCCTAACTGCACCTACTACTCCTAAATATATTTCGCCGTTTCCTTTAGAGGAAATGCTACCAAGTATTTCTTTTTTATCCATTTTTCCACTCCTTTATGTTACATTAAAAATATATGTGATGTATAAAAAAGTATTACTATAAATGACCAAATTTTACCAAACTGGTATTTTCTGACTACATTAATTTTAGGGTTTTTATGAGAAAATTGTACTGGTGAATATGTATGGCATACGAATATAAGGAGTATAATTTTAATAAAGATATTAAGAAGATTATTGCTCTTAATATTAGAAAGTATAGAAAAGAAAGAGGTTATACTCAGGAGCAGTTAGCACTTTATACTGATAGAAGTTTTGAATTTATTAGAAGAATTGAGAGTGAAAAAGGCAAAAGAGGATTTTCAGTAGAAACTTTATGGAGAATCGCTACAGTTTTGGAAGTTCCACTTGATAGATTCTTTGAAGAAGAGTAAAAATTCGGAAGATGATTTTCCGAATTTTTTGTTTAACTTTTTATAATTATATCTTTATCTTTGTGAGGTTCATCAAATAATAAGCCTTCATAGTTTTGTTGCCTTAAGGCTTCATATAGAGTTATGGCTACTGCATTTGATACATTTAATGCTCTTACATCGCAAGTCATAGGAATTCTTAAGCAAGTGTCAATATGTGGTTTTAGTATTTCAAATGGAATACCAGTAGACTCTTTGCCAAAAATAAAATATATATTTTCAGATTTGTTACTATAATCAAAACTACTGTGTGGCTTATGTCCGTAGCGTGTCAAAAAATAATATGTTCCTTTGTTTTTAGAAAAGAATTCGTCTATATTTTCATATAAAGTGTAATTACATTTATCAATGTAACCTGCTCCACAACGTTTTATGTATTTTTCTTCTAGACTAAATCCTAGAGGTTTTATTAAGTGTAAGTGTGTTCCAGTTGCTACACAAGTTCTCATAATGTTACCAGTGTTTGCTGGAATTTCGGGTTCAAATAATACTATATTTAACATAAAATCACCTAACTTTCAAAAGTTTTGTTGCAGCTTCTTCTATTGCTTCTTCTTTAAATGTATTATAACCTTTTTCAAAAGAAACCGTTTTTACAACATCCTTGTTTGTTTTAATAAATCCCTTTAATGCAAAACTAAAACTTACATTTCCTTCTTCACATTTAGAAAATAACATTTCTAACTTTCCTATTTTATATCCTAAAATGTAATTTCTTATCTTTTTAAAAGTTTCTTTAGTATCTTTATTATTTAAACTGATTTTTATAATTCTATCTACTATGTAATCTTTATTAATGCTTTCATTCCATGCATCACATCTACCAAGCATTAAATAATCTTTAGTGCAATAACTGTTATATTTTCTTGTATTCATTTTTAACTCCTTTTTTATGTGCTAGATTATTTTATCATAAATTGCAAAATAAAAGAAGAATTTTCATGATTATTTCTTCTTTATTTTTTTAGAGTACGAGTGCTGTTATTTTCTTGTAAATTTTTACCTAATAATTCTTCTAAAAAATCTTTGAAAACTTGAAAATACCCATAAGATAATACTCCAGACCTATCCATGATAATCAGATTATTAAGTTGTTTACTTTTTTTATTTCTAATTATTGTTAGTGTAATATTTTCTGCTATTAAATCTTCTTTAAGTTCTAAACTAGATGTTTCAAAGTATTCACTTTCAATTATTATTTTTCTTTGTTCTTGATTAATCGAAAAACCACTTGAAGTATGTCCCATGTTTTGATAATGTTCTAATAAATTTCTTATTAATTCGCTAAATGAAATATAGATATTATCTTCTAGTAAATTAGTACCATTAGTGTTATTAATTAAAAAAGTGATTTTATCTTCATATGGTTTTGTTTGTACTCCAATATATTCTTCATAAGAGTATTTGTAAATTATCAAATCTATACCTTGGTGTTTAGTCTGAAAAAAATAAATTTATTTTGAAAAAACTATCAAAAAAGGGCAGATTTC